>NZ_AOME01000069.1 GCF_000336935.1 Halococcus salifodinae DSM 8989
CGCGAGTTCCGAGAGATCACCCTGATGTGTGTCGTCTACAACATCAAACGCTCCGTCAAGCAGTGAAATCCACCGCCCTATGGCGATTCAACACAGCCCTTTGAACTGTTCGATACTCAGTGGAACCTGCGTGCCATCCAGCCGATGAATAACAGGTTCACAACCGAATTCACGGCGTACCGAATACGTCTGTCCTTTATTGGTCGAAAGATGTATCTCAACCATCCCGTCTTCACCGAGCGTTGCCTCAACCAGTTCTTCGTATTCATCCTTGATGCGACCAACGCGTGGCGGGATATCCAGCGCGTAACGGATCTGCTCAACGACAGTCGACTTGCCGGTCCCCTTCCCGCCGATGAGGCAGTTTAGCCCCTTGTTTAATTGCAATTCTTTGTTTTCGAAGAATTCTCCCTTACATCTGATCCCAGTAACCGCTGCTTGGTTACTGTGACTCTCGTCAAGCGAAATCCGCGACTCTGGGTCACGCAACGCCATCTGAAGGCCTTCGAACGAGGGTTCTGCCATCTTCATGTACGTGGTTCGAGAGCCGATTTGGTCGGATTGGTGGGCGTCTGAAGATGTGATCAAGGCGAACTCCGAAAATACGTCCCTATCACATGTTTCACGTTTCGTAATCTCCAGTGCCGCCACCTTCTGTTCGTCAAATATATCCTCCTTAATAGGGTTATTCCGATCGAATTCAAAGTCGGCACCAGCCTTTTTGTCAATATGTGCAAGAATAGGAAGTCCATCGTTGTCTTTTATTCGGTTGCAAATTTCCCAGATCGACTCGCTAGCTTGCGTATTCCCTGCTTCTACCGGGTCAATACCGATATTGTTCAGGACGTAGTTGACCTTGTTAGCGTTTTCCGGTGGAAATATCGCTGTCATGTGGACACGCCGCTTTGCACCCTGAGACGTAGTAATTTCGACGCCGGGGAGGACTTCAAGATCGGTGTCTGTTGCTGCATCTCGAATCTCTTGGTACCAACCCTGGCAATCATGGTCGGTTATCGCTATAAGTTCGATATCTTTTGCTATTATTGCCCCAACAAACTCTTCAGGACAGATGTCTTCATCTACATCATAAGAGCCAGGAGTGTGAACGTGGAGGTCTGTTTTGACGAACGTCGCACCATTCGTAGAACGTGTAATCGGAGAGATTTCAGTCATTGTTATACTCTGTTAGCTAAGGACGGTATGTGTGACAACAACTCGGACGACTAATATTTGTATCTTTTGCGTGTTCTCACATTCACTCCAAAAGATTTTGTCGCCCCTGACTCTGCAGTTCCTGGGTAGTAGCTACGAAAGCAAGTTATGAGGGTCCACTGGCAACGAGACACCACCAGTACACTAAGCGATCCTCGATCCGAACCACATTGACAACCATAGATGGCCACTAAGCGCCGAAAACGCCCGCTGTTCCACGTCTCTCCTCGGATAGCGTTTTCACGTTTTCGGCCGTAGACGACGTATGCGAGCGTACAAAGCGAAGGCGGTCGAGCGCATCGAACTCCCCGATCGCGAGGCGCGCGAGCGCCACCTCCGTGAGGCGGGCTACAACGCCTTCGAACTCGACGCCGATGCGGTGTTCGTCGATCTCCTGACAGACAGCGGGACCGGGGCGATGAGCGACGAGCAGTGGGCGGCGCTACACCGCGGCGACGAATCGTACGCCGGCAGCGAGAGTTTCCAGCACCTCGAATCCGCGGTCGAAGACGTGATGGGCTTTTCGCGCATCGTCCCTGCCCACCAGGGCCGCGGCGCGGAGAACGTCCTCTATGGCGCGCTGCTTGCGGAGGGCGATTACGTCCCGAACAACACCCACTTCGACACGACCCGAGCGCACATCGCGAACGCGGGTGGCGAGCCCGTCGACTGCCCGATCGAGAGCGAGTCGGGGGACGCATTCCAGGGAAACCTCGATGTCGATGCGGTTCGGGAGCTCGCGAGCGAGGTCGGCGCAGAGCGGATCCCCGCCGTCGTCGTCACGATCACGAACAATTCGCTGGCCGGACAGCCCGTCAGCATCGAGAACCTCCGTGCGGCGCGCACCGTCGCGAACGACCTCGACGCACGGCTCATCGTCGACGCCTGCCGGTTCGCCGAGAACGCCTACTTCGTCACGCAGCGTGAGGCCGAGTTCGAGGACGAAAGCGTCGCCGACGTGGCCCGCGAGCAGCTCGCGGTCGCCGACGCGATCGTGGTGAGTGGGAAGAAGGACGGCCTCGCCAACGTTGGCGGGTTCGTCGGCGTGCGCGCGGACGACGACGAACTGTACGAACAGGCCCGACAGCGTGGAATTCTCTACGAGGGCTTTTCGACCTACGGCGGGATGGCGGGCCGCGATCTCGAAGCGATGGCGGTCGGGCTGCGCGAAGCGGTCGAGAAGCCCTACGTCGAATCGCGCGTCGAGCAGGTCGCCGAACTCGGTGAGTTGCTTCAGGAGGTCGGCGTGCCGATCCGCACGCCGACCGGCGGTCACGCGGTCTACGTCGACGCTGGCGCATTCCTGCCTGAAATTCCCCGCGAGGAGTTCCCGGGCCAGGCGCTCGTCTGCGCGCTCTACCGCGAGGGCGGCGTTCGCGGGGTCGAACTCGGCGAGCTCGCCTTCCCCGGAACCGAACGAGACCAGCTCGTCCGGCTCTGCCTTCCCCGCCGGACGTACTTCCGGGACCACCTCGAACACGTCGCCGAGACGTTCGCGGCGGTCGCGGAGCGCCGCGATGAGCTCTCGGGGTACGAGATCGTCGACGAACCCGAAATGAAGGAACTGCGCCACTTCAGCGCCGAACTTCGACCGATCGAGTGAGAAATACGGTGCGGTGAGTCGTCTACCGGGCGGTCAGTCGACGACCTGCTGGCAGTCGCCACAGAGGTGCTGTCGTTTGACGTCGACCTCGCGTACCGTCGGCGAGAAGTTCATCACGCATCGGTCGTCGTCGCAGTGTTCGAGGCCGAGCGTGTGGCCGATCTCGTGGACGACCTCTTTGCGGACGCGCTCTGAGAAGACATCGTCCTCGGTGCGTTCGGAGCGGCCGCCGTCGGCGGGTGTCTGGAGCCGGTAGGTCGAGACCACGCTGCCGTTGCCCGAGAGGTAGGCGAGCCCGAACACGTAGTTGCGCCGGCGGTAGAAGAGATCCTGGGTGGTGAGAGCGATGTTCTTCTCGGCCGCGCCGACCCGACCCGCGAGTTCGATGAACGCCTCGGCACGGTACTGCCCGCGGCCCTCGTCGTAGGCGTCAGCCGGGAGCGAACGGGCGTCGTGGAGCGTGGCGTCGCAGTCGTAGACCGATCGGAGCCCGGCCGAGGCTGCCCGCGTGATCGACGCGGGGACGTCGCCGACCGGCACGATGTCGACGTGCATGCGAAGGGATTAGGACTCCCCAATCATAAACACCCCGACGTGAACCCCCTCACTCGCGCCCTCGCCGCGCGCCTCGCGGAGTTCGATCGGCTCGTCGAGGTCGGCGTCGGCACGCGAACCGGACTCGCCGGTGCGCTCGCCGACACGGGCGCGACCGTGACGGCGACTGATATCCGTTCGTGTTCGGTACCTGACGGCGTCGCGTTCGTCCGCGACGACGTGACTGACCCCACCCTCGAAACCTACGCCGACGCCGACGCGATCTACGCGCGCAACCTCCCGCCCGAACTCCACCGGCCGGCGCGCGATCTCGCACGAGAGGTCGATGTCTCGTTTCTGTTCACTACGCTCGGCGGCGAGTTCCCGACCGTGCCGACCGCGACCGAAACCCTCCCCGGCGGCACGCTGTTCCGGGCGACCGAGCGCGGCCCTGTCGGGAGCAGACGAGGCGAGAACGTACGGGCTCCCGACCGACGGGGCGCACGCGGCGACGCGGGGCGACGACGGGGCGAGCGCGCATGAGAGGCGATGCGGTCGTGCTCGATGTCGACGGTGTGCTCGTGGACGTCGCTGACTCGTACCGCCGGGCGGTCGTCGAGTCGGTCGCGACGGTGTACGACGAGACCATCGAGAGGGACGATCTCCAGGCGTTCAAGGACGCCGGCGGGTTCAACGACGACTGGGAACTCACTCACGCGATCGCGCTCCACGTCCTCGCGTCGCGCGAGGGCCTCGACATGACGATCGACGAGTTCACGGATCATATCGCGGGAACGGGCGGCGGGCTCGACGCCGCCGAGACGGTGGTCGCAGACAGTCTCGCACCCGCCGAACGCGAGCGCGTGCTCGCGACGTGGGACCGCGACCGACTCCGCGATGTCTTCCAGCAGCACTATCTCGGGCGCGAGCTCTACCGCGAACTCGAAGGCGGCGAGCCGGAGCCCGAAATCGCCGGTGAAGGATTCATCAACGATGAGCCCACCCTCGTCGATCCGGCGACGATCGACTGGCTGACGACCGATTTTTCGGTCGGCGTCCTCACCGGCCGTCCGGCCGCCGAGGCCGACATCGCGCTCGACAGGGTGGGGCTCGACGTGCCCGACGACCATCGGTTCACGATGGACGACCCCGCGCCCGGCAAACCCGATCCGACGGCACTCGTCGCGCTCGCCGAGGAGTTCGACGCCCGGCGGACGGTCTTCGTCGGCGACACGCTCGACGACGTCCGGACGGCAACGAACGCGAACGAGACCGACCCCGACCGCGAGTACCTCGGTATCGGTGTACTGACCGGCGGACTCACTGGCGAACGCGGCCGCGAGAAGTTCGACCGAGCGGGTGCGGAGGCTGTGGTCGAGACGGTGAACGATCTCGACGGACTGCTGGAACCGACGTAATCGGCCATCCCTGCTTGGTGCGAGCCGGGTTTCTGGCGACGTCGTCCGTTTGCGCGTCACATCGTCGAAACACATATTCACCAATCAAACGGGACAATAGCATGGCGAAGTCGCGCTTTCGACAGTTCCTCGCGATGTCGCTGGCTGTCGTGGCGCTCGCGTTCTTCCTCGGCGCGGTCCTCGCACCACCCGACCCGTTCACACAGCTCTACTACACGATCCCGGTTTTGGTGGTCGGCATTCCGTACTCGTACTGGCGTGTCTATCGCGCCGAGGGCGGCGGACGCCCGATCGACCACGGGTGACGCTCGCAACGCTTATTCGCCACACGGAGAAGGGTACGCCATGCGGATCGCACTCCTCGGCGGCACGGGCGACATCGGCGAAGGGCTCGCACTACGATCGACGCGCGACACCGACCACGAGATCGTCGTCGGCTCGCGCGATCCCGAGAAGGCCCGCGATCGCGCCGCGGTCTACGAGGACGAACTCGCGGGTCGCGGCATCGACGCGAAGGTAAACGGGTTCGCGAACCCGATGGCGGCCGATCGTGCGGACGTCGCGGTCGCGTGCGTTCCGGCCTATCACCTCGCCGACACCGTCGAGGCGGTCGCGGATTCGCTCGACGACACCATCCTCGTGAGCCCCGCGGTCGGGATGCAGCGCGACGAGGGCGGGATGCACTACAACCCGCCAGGCGTCGGGAGCGTGACCGCGCTCGCAGCCGACGCCGCGCCCGAGGATGTCCCAGTCGTGGGCGCGTTCCACGGCCTCGCCGCCGGTCGGCTCGCGGACCTCGATTCGGATCTCGGCTGGGACGTGCCCGTCGTCGGTGACGACGAGGCCGCGAAAGCCACCGTGACCGCGCTCGTCGACGCCATCGACGGGCTTCGCGGGCTTGACGCCGGCCCGCTCGCGGCTGCCCCCGAGGTCGAGAGCCTCACACCGCTGCTCATCAACGTCGCAGCCAACAATGAGAGTCTCGCTGACCTCGGCGTGAGGTTCGATTGAAACGGCTACTGCGCTACTGGGATCGATCGCCCGCTCGACGTTCTTCTATTCGCCGTTCTCCTGAGCGTCGACGACGGCGACACCAGCGAGGTTCACGATGTCTTTGACCTCGTCGCCGCGCTGGAGGACGTGAACGGGTTTGTCCATGCCGACCAGCATCGGGCCGATGGCGTCCGCACCACCCAGCCGCTGGAGCAGCTTGTAGCCGATGTTGCCGGCCTCCAGATTCGGGAACACGAGGACGTTCGCGGGCCCGTCGAGATCCGAGAAACCGTAGGTACCCTCCAGGATATCGTCGACGACGGCGGTATCGGCCTGCATCTCGCCGTCGACCGGGAACTCCGCGCTGGGATCGTTGCGGAGCTGTTGTGCAGCATACCGAGGCTTGCGAGTCCCTTCGTTGTCGACGCTACCGAAGTTCGAATACGACAGCAGGGCCGCCCGCGGCTCGACGTTGAACCGCCGGGCGAGATCGGCGGTGTGGCGCGTGATCTCGGCGAGGACGTCCGCGTCGGGGTCCTGATTGACGGTGGCGTCGGCGCAGAACACTACCCGGTTTTTGAACGCGAGCATGTAGACTCCCGCTGCGTACTCGGCGTCGTCGGCGGTGCCGATCAGCTGGAGCGGCGGCCGGAGCGCCGACGGGTAGTCGTGCATTAGGCCGGTCAACATTGCGTCGGCGTCGCCCATCTCGACCATCACACTGCCGAGGTGGTTCTCGTCGCGGGCGAGGTCGGCCGCTTCGGTGCGGGTGACGCCCTTGCGCTTTCTGAGATCGTGGATCCGATCAGCGTAGGGTTCGAGGTCGTCCTCGTAGGGGTCGACGATCTCGGGCTCGAAGTCGAATCCCAGCGACTCCATCGTGGCCCAGATCTGGTCCCGGTCGCCGATGAGGACGGGCGTGGCGATGCCCTGCTCGGCGATCTGGTGGGCGGCGCGGATCATCTTCTCGTCGTCGCCCTCGGCGAGGACCACCCGCTTGGGATCGGCCTTCGCCTTGTTGAGGACGACGCGCATCATCTCACGGGATTTGCCCAGCCTGGCTTCGAGCTCCTCGACGTATTCGTCGGTGTCGAGCTCCGTCCGGGCAGCACCGGAGTCCATCGCCGCCCGCGCCACCGCGGGCGTGACCTCGAAGAGGACGCGGGGATCGACGGGTTTCGGGATGATGTAGTCGGGGCCGTACTGGAGTGGTTGGTCGCCGTAGGCTTTCACGACCGCGTCGGGCACGTCCTGCTGGGCGAGCTCCGCGAGCGCCTCGGCGGCGGCGACCTTCATGGCTTCGTTGATCTCGGTGGCGCGGACGTCGAGCGCGCCCCGGAAGATGAAGGGGAAGCCCAGCACGTTGTTGACCTGGTTGGGGTAATCCGACCGGCCGGTGGCCATGATCACCGTATCGTCGCGGGCGGCTTTGGCCTGCTCGTAGCCGATCTCAGGGTCGGGGTTGGCCATCGCGAAGACGATGGGATCGCTCGCCATCGAGCGCACCATCTCCTCGTCGACGAGTCCGCCGATCGACAACCCGACAAAGACGTCCGCGCCCGCCATCGCGTCCGCGAGATCGCCCTCCGGAACGTCGCGAGCGAACTCGCGTTTGAACTCGTTGACGTCGCCATGCTGGGCGCGTTCTTCGGTGATGATCCCCGAGGAGTCACACATCGTGATGTTCTCCTTACGCGCACCGAGCGAGACGTAGAATCGTGCGGTGGCGATCGCGCTCGCGCCCGCTCCCGAGAAGACGATCTCCAACTCCTCGAGGTCTTTGTCGGCGATGTCGGCGGCGTTCAGCAGCGCCGCGCCGGAGATGATCGCCGTTCCATGTTGATCGTCGTGAAAGACGGGGATCGACATCGACTCTCGCAGGCTCTCCTCGATCTCGAAGCATTCGGGCGCGCTGATGTCTTCGAGATTGATGCCACCGAAGGTGGGCTCCATCGCTTCGACGGTTCGAATGATCTCCTGGGGGTCGGCCTCGTCGAGTTCGATGTCGAAGACGTCGATGTCGGCGAAGCGTTTGAAAAGAACTCCTTTCCCCTCCATCACGGGTTTGGAGGCCTGCGCGCCGATGTCGCCGAGGCCCAACACTGCCGATCCATTGGAGATCACGCCCACCATGTTCCCTTTGGCGGTGTAGGTGTAGGCATCGTCGGGGTCGGCGGCGATCTCCTCACAGGCCGCAGCCACCCCCGGCGAGTACGCCAGCGAGAGGTCTCGCTGGGTGTTGGTGGGTTTGGTGGTGGCGATCTCGATCTTGCCCGGCGGCTCCTGACGGTGGTACTCCAGTGAGTCCTCGTCCAGTCCCATGCCGACCCTCTTCGGGGACGGGGTAAAAAATCTATCCGAAAGAGATTTTCGACGATCGACGAACTACGTGGCCTGTCGTGGAGTGACGCGTGGGTGCGGTTGCGGTCGGCGGTGCGGGCCTGGAGGATGAAGGGCGAGGGTGCGACCGTAGGGAGCGCCCGAGGGCTTCGGCGGTGCTGTGCGGAACGGGTGCGGTGCGGAAAGCGCCAGAAATTCTACCGCGAGCGCCAAAGGCGCTCGCGGGTATTTTTAGTCCAGGTTTTTACAAGGAGTGGTCCCCGCAGCGAGTCGGCGGAGCCGACGAGCGAGGAGACCGACGTGGTTCGAAAGACGCCGGAGGCGTCTTTCGTCATGCCGAGACGGCGGAGCCGTCTCGTAGCACAGTAAAAATGTGGTAGAGATAAGTGCGCTCAGGACGGAGTTCCGTCGATGGGACTCCGATTTCGGCACTTGGCTGCCGTCACCACCGGCATGACGTTCGCGCTCATCCTGCTCGGAGTGTACACCGCCGCGGCGGGCGCGGGACTGTCGTGTGGGGCGCGGTGGCCGCTGTGCAACGGCGCGGTGTTCGGGCTGTTCCCGGCGAACTGGCCGAGCTTCATCGAGTGGTTCCACCGCCTCGTCGCGATGATCACTGGATTCTTCATCCTCGGGACGACCTACGTGGCGTGGCGGGACGGGAAGAGCCGCCGGACCCGCATCGCGAGCACGGTCGCGCTCGTCGTGCTGCCGGTGCAGGTCCTGCTCGGCGGGGCCACCGTGACGATCTACACCGCGCTGGTCCAGGTAACTCACCACGCCGCCGCCCTCGTGATCTTCGCCGCCCTGATCGCCACCACCGTGTGGGCGTACGAAACGCCCGACACCAACCCAACGAGCGCCGGTACCGCCACCGGGATGAGCGCCGACGACTGAGGCGCTCCCCGATCCTGTTTCTCGCCGTTCGGTCGCCCGGCGCTGAACTAACATCCCGTTTTTGTGATCCAGTGTCCAGGGTCGATCGTCGATGCGCGTTTCTGGAAACGCTCTCGTCCGACTCACGGAGTGACGCCGGCGAAAGGTTGAAACGTTCGTTATCCTCACGCAGGGTATGGATCGTAACGATCTGACGACGCGACGCGGGTATCTGAGGGCGACTGGCGCGGGTGTGGCGGCACTATCGCTCGCCGGCTGTGTCGGTGGTGGTGGCGACGGAAACGGCAGCGATGGTGGAAACGAGAGCGGTGGCGGTGGAGGCGGTACCAACGGTAGTGGCGGCGGGGACGGCGGCAACGGAAGCAGTGACAACGCGAGTGACGGAAACGGCAGCGGAAGTGGAAACGAGAGCGGTGGCGACGGGAGTGACGGGAACGAGAGCGGTGATTCGGCCGAACAGGAGACCATCGTGATCGGCTCGGACATCCCGTACAAGCCGTTCGAGTATCGCACGAACGACGACGAACTCGTCGGGTTCGACGTCGGGATCGCCGATGCGGTCTTCGGCGAACAGTTGGGCATGACGCCGAACTTCAAACCCACCGCGTTCGACACCATCATCCCGTCGCTCAACAACGGTAACTTCCGGGTCATCATGAGCGCGATGACGATCAACGACGAGCGCGCACAGAAGGTCGACTTCTCGAACCCGTACTTCACGGCGTATCAGACCATCGTCGTGCTCCAGAACAGCGATATCTCCGCGAAGGAGGATCTGAAAGGCAAGAGCGTCGGCGTCCAGAAGGGGACGACCGGCGAGGGCGCTGCCGAGGGGTTGAAAGAGGAGTTCGACGGCGACCTCACCATCCAGTCCTACGACCAGATCCCCGGCGCGTTCAGCGCACTGAACAACAACCAGGTCGTCGCGGTCATCAACGACAACACCGTCAACGGCCAGTTCGTCGACGAGAACTCGGACATCGCCCGGTTCGTCGAGGGCGAAGGCGAGGCCGCCGATCAGGGCAAGAACGCCCCGCCGTATCTCACCCTCACCGTCGAGGAGTACGGTATCGCCTTCCGGAAGGACGACGATGACCTCAAAAAGCGGGTGAACGAGGCGATCGCTACCATCAGGGACGACGGCACCTACGAGGAGATCTACAACGAGTACTTCGACGCCTGAACCACCAACAGCTATCACTGCGTCCTGCTAACTATCATCAATGACCGAGTCATATTCGGACGCGACCACGACGGACGATACCGGGAATCGGTTGCTCAACGACAACACGCTGAAGTGGGTCGGTGTCGCCGTCGCCGGCGTGTTCACCCTCGGTGTCGCGGCGTTTCTCGCGTACATCGTGATCGTGCAGGTCGACTTCGACCTCCTCGTGGAGGTGGTCCATCCACAGTTCACCGACGCGTTCGTCACGGTGCTTCGCATCGTCGTCATCAGCAGCGTGCTGTCGGTCATCGCCGGCGTCGCCGTCGGTCTCGGGCGTGTCTCCCAGACGCGGTTCACGCGAGCGATCGCGCGCGGGTATATCGAGTTCTTCCGCGGAACGCCGCTGCTCTTCCAGCTGATGGTCATCTTCCTCGGCGTGCCGACGTTCTGGCCGCCGGGCGCGTTCCCGATCACGAACTTCGCGGTGCCCGCGGCCATCATCGGGCTGACGCTGAACCACGCGGCGTACATCGGCGAGGCGATCCGCGGCGGTATCGAGGCCGTGCCGGACGGTCAGATGGAGGCCGCCCGCTCGCTCGGGCTCTCGTACATCCAGTCGATGCGCGAGGTCGTGCTGCCGCAGGCGTGGCGCAACGCCTTGGCAGCCATCGGTAACGACCAGGTCATCCTCGTGAAGGACACCTCGCTGCTGACCGTGATCGCGGTGCCGGAGCTCATCAGCGCGTTCCGGAACGTCAACAGCAACAACTTCGATGCGTGGACCCCGATCGTCATCGTCGCGGTCGCGTATCTCCTGATCACCATCCCGCTCGGCAAGCTCGTCAGCTATCTCGAAGCGCGCGCCGACCCCGCGAGTGATCGACGATGAGCCGGTCACACGACGCGTCGCTCGTCGAGTTCGAGGGCGTGAACAAGTACTTCGGCGAGGCACACGTGCTGACGGACATCGATCTCGCGATCGACGATCAGGAGGTCTGTGTCGTCGTCGGCCCGAGCGGCAGCGGGAAGTCGACGCTGCTGCGGTGTGCAAACAGGTTGGAGGAGATCCAGTCGGGTGACATCCGACTGGCGGGCGAGTCCATTTCAGCTCCGGGCGCGAACGTCGACCGGCTCCGCCAGCGCATCGGGATGGTGTTCCAGAGCTTCAACCTCTTCCCCCACAAGACCGCGCTCGAAAACGTCACGCTCGGCCCGATGAAGGTGCGCGGACTCTCGAAGGCCGAGGCCACCGATCGCGCCGAGGGACTGCTCGATCGAGTCGGGCTCTCGGCCCAGTCCGACTCCTACCCGAACGCGCTTTCGGGTGGTCAACAACAACGGGTCGCGATCGCCCGTGCGCTCGCGATGGAGCCCGAGGTGATGCTGTTCGACGAGGTGACGAGCGCGCTCGACCCCGAGCTCGTCGGTGAGGTGCTCGAAGTGATGCGGGGTCTCGCCGAGGAAGGGATGACGATGATGGTCGTGACCCACCAGATGGGGTTCGCCCGCGAGGTCGGCGACCGCGTCGTCTTGATGTCCGAGGGTCGGATCGTCGAGACCAGCGAGCCGAAACGCTTCTTCTCGGATCCCGACACCGAACGCGGCCAGCAGTTCCTCTCGCGGCTGCTCTGACTACAGCTCGGTGACGACCTCGATCCCCCGCGTTTCGTACTCGTCCATCGCGGCGAGCCGATCGGAAACGTCGTCGAGTCCGACCTCGCGCGTGACGAGGCGGCCGGGGTCGAGAACGTCGCTCTCGACGAGGCGGAGCACCTCGTCGTAGCCCGTCGGCGACAGGCCGCGAACTCCTAAAAAGTCGATCTCTCCCCGGGCGATCGCGTCGGTCGGCAGCGCGATCTCGCCGCGCTCGGCGTCGGTCGTGAGCCCGACCTGGACGTGACGGCCGCGCCGCTGGAGACTCTCGACCGCGTCGCGGCACGTCTCCTGCCGCCCGAGCGCGTCTATCGTGACGTGCGCGCCGCCGTCGGTAAGCGCCGCGATCGCTCCCGGCACGTCGTTCGTTTCTGCTCCGTTCACCGTCTCGGTTGCGCCGATCTCGCTCGCAAGGTCGAGAGTCGCGTTGTCGACGTCGACCGCGACGACCCGTGCGCCGAGCGCGTTCGCGATCTGCACCGCTGAGAGTCCGACGCCGCCACAGCCGAACACCGCGACCCACTCGCCGGCCGCGATGTCGGCGCGGCGGACGAGCGCGTTGAACGCCGTGACGTACCGACAGCCGAGCGCTGCCGCGTCGACCGGCGCGACGCCTTCCCCGAGTGCCGTGAGGTTGTACGCGGCATGGGGGACGTGAACCCGCTCGGCGAACGCTCCCGGTGCAGCGGGCTCGAACCCCAGCGCGCGATCGTCGGGACAGACGTTCCCGTGGCCGGTCACGCACGCCCCGCAGTCACCACACCCGAGATTGAACGGCACCGCGACGCGTTCGCCGCCCTCGAAGGGCGTAACGTGATCGCCGGTTTCGACGATCCGGCCGACGGGTTCGTGACCGAGGATCTGCCCACGAGGAACTTTGTCGTCGGCCCACTCGCCGTGGCCCTGCCACGCGTGCCAGTCGCTCCGGCAGATGCCGCAGGCCTCGACCGCGACCACGGCTCCGTGGTTCTCGACGTCGGGCGGAGCGATCGACTCGATCGCGAGCGGTTCGCCGTACTCGTGGAGGACTGCGGCGCGCATGCGCGGCGTTCGTCCCGGACGGTCAAAAGCCTCGCCGACCGTCACGGGCCAGTTCAGTAGAAGTCCGCGAGACCGGACTGGGAGTCGTCGGCTGCGGAATCGTCGCCAGCGCTCTCGTCCCGGTCGTTCTCGTCTTCTGCATCCGTCGACTCCGCAGCCGTGCCGTCCGTGCTCGACTCGCCATCCGGGTCGTCGCTCGTTTCCGGTTCCTCGGTGGTTCGCGTCGCGCCCTCGAACGCGCCCTCGGCGTGCGAGACCGCCTCCTCGTCGCGGCGTTCCGCGGCGTCGGCGACGATCTTCTGTACTTTGTTGGTATCCTTCCCGCTGCCGGTAATGTGGGCGACGTGCTCGGCGTCGAGATCATATCTGGCGGCCATCGTCACCGTCAGCTCCCGGTTCGTACAGTGGTGGGTCATCGCCGACAAAAATGGCATGACGTCGTTGCGCGCGCTCGCCATGCTCATCCCGCCGGTTTCGGCGATGTGTTGGGCGACGTAATCGCGCTTCTCGCGTGTGCCCCGCGATCGTCCGAGTTTCGACCAGTAGCTCGGCGGGCCGTACCGCGTCCAGCCACCCTTCGGCTCCCGTCTCGCGGCCGCGACGCCCGCCGTCATCGCGTCGCCGGCGTAGCGCCAGTACGAGTAGTCCTGGGTGGCTCGCACCCGCCCGAGCCAGCGGTCGGCGTTCGCGAGGTTGTCGTAGGCGTCGGCGAGTTCAGGCCCGTGAAAGTCCTTCGGGACGTTGTCCTCGATCCAGTTGATGAGGTCGTCGGGGGTCTCGTCGACGTCGTAGGAGGATCGGAGTGCGCTTTCTGCGTCCTCCTCTTTGATGAGCGCGTCGAGGAAATCGAAGATTCCGGTCGTGCGATCGCGGTCGCCGGTGACCACGGCCTCGGCGGTGAGTTTCTCGTTCACCTCCGCGAGCGCCTGGAGGTCGTTGACCGCCCCCCGGAGATCGCCGCTGTTGGCCTCGGCGATCGCCTCCAGGGCGTCGGATTCGTACTCGACGTCCTCCCGGCGGCAGATGTCACGGAGCACGGGCAGGATCGAGCGTGCCCCGACGTCTCGGAACTCGATCGTCTCGCAGGCGTTGCGGAGGGAGTTCGACATGTCGTAGAACTCGTTGGCGATGAGGATCATCGGCTGGCCGGCCTCCTTCACGAGGCTCGTGATCGCGCGCGAGCCGCCACGGTCGACGTTCCCGTGGAGGTTGTCGGCCTCGTCCATGACGACGAGCCGTCGGCCCGCCCCACCCTCGGTGAGCGTGCCGGATTTGGCGGCCTCGCCCGCGATCCGCTCGACGACCGCCTTCGTGCGCTGGTCGGAGGCGTTGAGCTCGATCGTCGGCCAGTCCATGTCGGCCGCGAGCGCGTGGGCTGCCGAGGTCTTCCCGACGCCTGGCGCGCCGTGGAGAATGACGGCTTCTCCATGTGCGTCCCACGTCTCGGCCCACTCGGCGAGTGCATCTCGGGCTTTGTTGTTGCCACGCACTTCCGAGAGCGTCGACGGACGATACTTCTCGGTCCAATCAACCATTGTCGGCGTTACACGCGAACCGTGGTTAGGTGTTCCGAACGAACTCGAAGTGCGTCGAGAGCGGGATGCGTTCCATCAGTCGAACCGCGTGTTCGGCCGCTCGAACCCGCGCGCGAACGTCTCCTCGTCGATCGTCAGCACCGTCGGCCGGCCGTGCGGGCACGCGAACGGCTGCTCGCACGCGCCGAGGCGTTCGACCAGCCTGGCGGCGTCCTCGCCGGTGAGGGAGTCGCCGGCTTTGAGCGAGGGGTGACACGCGACATCCTTCAAAAGTTCCTCGCGTGGGTTTTCTGGCCCGTCGCCAGCGAGGAACGCGTCGAGCACGTCGTGAACGGCCGACGGTTCCGCGACGCGGCCGAGCGGCGCGGGCAGTCCCGTCGCCCGGTACGCTCCGCTATCGGCTTCGATCCGAAAGCCGAGCGCGTCGAGGGCCTCGGCGTTGGCGTCCACGAGCGCTGCCTCCGCGGCCGTCAGCGAGAGCGACGTCGGCTCGATCGGAACCGAATCGATCCCGTCGTCGAGCGCTTCCCGGAGGCGTTCGAAGTTGATCCGCTCGTGGGCGGCGTGCTGGTCGACCACGAGGAGATCGTCGTCGGCCTCGCACAGGAGGTAGAGGTCGCGGAACTGGCCGATGACCCCGATCGCGTCGAACGTCGACTCGCACGCGGGCTCGCCGAGCGACGAGTCGAGATCGAACGCGATCTCTCCCGTGTGTGCGAGGTCCTGAGTCGCGAGCGCCGCCGAGACGGCCTGCTCGACCACCTCGGCGACTGCATCCGGATCGGCGAACGCGACTTCGTCCTTCGATGGATGGACGTTGACGTCGACCTGCTCCGGTGGCAAAGCGACGTCGACCACGGCGATCGGATACCGATCGTCGGGCAGCAGACTACCGTACCCCCGCGTCACGGCGTTCCTGACGGTCGTGTCGTCGAGCGCGCGGCCGTTGATCGCGGTGGTGACGTGTGCCGGCGTCGACCGAGTGATGGAGGGATAGACCACGAGCCCGCTCACGCTGACCCCGTCGGACGACTGGTTGTCGCCACCCTCGTCTTCGTCTCCCCGACGGAACACGGTGCTCTGGCTCGCCGCCTCGCGGTCGTACACCCCGAGGATCGCGTCGGTGTAGCTCATCGAACCAGGAGTCGAGAGGACAGTTCTATCGTCGTGGGTCAGCGAGAATCGCACGTCTGGATGGGTCAGCGCGTAGTCCGAAACCGTCTCGCTGATCCGGGCGAACTCGCGTTTCGGCGTGGCGAGGGACTTCCGGCGTACCGGCGTGTTGGCGAACAGATCGGTGGCCGAGACCGTGGTGCCGACCGCCCGGCCCGCCGGCCCCGTCGTTTTCTCCTCGCCATCGACGACGACCCGTGTGCCGGCCGCTCCGCTCTCTTCGGCCTTCGTGGTGAGTTCGAGGCGCGCGACCTGCGCGATGCTCGGCAGCGCTTCGCCCCGGAAACCGAGGGTCGCGACGCGCTCGACGTCGTCCACGTCGTGAATCTTGCTTGTTGCGTGGCGCTCGACGGCGAGGCGGGCGTCGGCCTCGGTCATCCCGTGGCCGTCGTCCGCGACCTGGACGAGATCGAGACCTGCGTTCTCGACGGCGATCTCGATGCTGTCAGCGCCGGCGTCGAGCGCGTTCTCCACGAGTTCGGTCACGACGCTCGCAGGCCTGGTGACGACCTCGCCGGCCGCGATGCGTTCGATCGTTACCGTACTGAGTTCAGTGATTCTCGTCATCGAGTCGGCGTTTGAGCCCGTCGAGCCGGACGAGCGCCTCCACGGGCGTCGTCTCGGCGATCCGTAGGCTCCGTAGTTCGGCTACGATCTCGGCGCGGATAGCGGCTTCGTCCCGGTCGGTTTCGGCCGCGGAATCGGCGTCGGCACGGCCGCTGCTGTCGTCCGCTTCACCACCGTGGCCGCCGTCAGCAGGGCCGCCGTCATCGTGGCCATCTCGCTTGTCGTCTCCACTCGGTCGATCCCGGCCGGCGGTCCCCGACACGAGGTCGCGTGAGCGCTCGACGACCGGATCGGGAACGCCCGCCATCCGTGCGACGTCGACCCCGTAGGATGCCGAGGCGGCCCCCTCGGTCACCGTGTGAAGGAACGTCACCTCTCCGTCGGTTCGATCGGCGGCGAACTGGAGGGTCTGGACGCCGTCGAGCTCCGCAGCAATCTCTGTGAGATCGTGGTAGTGAGTCGCAAACAGCGTGGTCGCACCGATCTCGTCGTGGATGAACTCCGTCACCGCTCTGGCGATCGCTTCGCCGTCGGTGGTGCTGGTCCCCCGACCTACTTCATCGAGGAGGACGAGCGAATCCGCGGTCGCGCCGTGGAGGATGTCGGTGAGTTCGCTCATCTCGCGCATGAACGTCGACTGGCCGCCCGCGATGTCGTCGCTCGCGCCGACTCGTGTGAACACTCGGTCGACGATCGGGAGGCGTACCTCCTGGGCCGGCACGAAACTCCCCATCTGGGCGAGGATCGCGATCAGCGCGATCTGGCGCATGTACGTCGATTTGCCCGCCATGTTCGGCCCGGTCACGATGGCGAACGGTTCCTCGCACAGGTCGGCGTCGTTCGGCACGAACTCGGCGTGGCGTTCGACCACCGGATGCCGGCCGTCGCGGATCGCGATACCGTCGTTGCCGAATTCGGGCCGGGCGTAGTCGTTCTCGACGGCGATGTCCGCGAGCGTACAGAGCACGTCGAGGGTCGCGAGATGGTCGGCGAGGTGCTGGACGCGGTCGGTTTCGGCGGCGATCTCGTCCCGGATGTCGGTAAAGAGCTGGTGTTCGCGCGAATCGGCGCGCTCGGCCGCACCGAGGATTTCGTCCTCGCGGCGCTCGAGTTCGGGCGTGTAGAACCGCTCCGAGTTCTTGAGCGTCTGCCGGCGGGTGTACTCCTCGGGCACCGCATCGAGGTTCGCGTTCGTGACCTCGATGTAGTAGCCGTGGACCTCGGTGTGACCCACCGACAGCGAGTCGATCCCGGTCCGCTCGCGTTCGCGGTCTTCGAGGCTCGCCACCCACTCGCGGCCCTCGCGTGCGGTCGACCGGAGGTCGTCGAGATCGTCGTCGAACCCCTGCGCGATGACGCCGCCCTCGGTGATCTCGGCGGGGGGTTCGGCTTGAATCGCGCGACCGATCAGTCCCCGGACGTCGTCGAGCCCGTCGAGTCCTTCTCGACACTCCACGAGCAGATCGGACTCGGCATCCGACAGCACCTCTCGAAGCCGTGGCACGACGTCGAGCGTCGTCTTCAGCGCGCGGAGGTCGCGGGCGTTCGCCCGGCCGCGCGAAACGCGCGCCACGAGTCGCTCGATGTCGTACACTTCCCGCAGGAGTTCGCGGGCCTCCTCGCGGACGAGCGATTCGTGCGTCAACTCCTCGACGGCGTCGAGGCGTGCCTCGATCACCGCCTGATCGAGCAGCGGACGACGGAGCCAGTGATCGAGTTCCCGCCGCCCGAGCGCACACGTGGTCTCGTCGAGCACCGCCACGAGTGTGTGGTCGTCGCCGCCCGCGTGGTTCTCGAAGACGTCGAGGCTCCGGAGTGCGGTCGCGTCGAGCCCCATGCGCTCGCGCGGATCGTACCTGGTGAGTCTGGTGACGTGGCCGAGTTCGCCCTCGGCGACTTGGGTGTGCTCCGCGTAGTCGAGCAGCGCGCCCGCGGCCCGGATCTCGGCATCGCACTCGAACACCGCCTCCGGGTTCGGTGCGTACGACGTGACGCGCTCGCGAGCGGTCTCGGGCTCGAACGCCGCCGCGTCGTGTGGCGTCACCATGCCGTCGATATCGAAATTCCCGTCCGAAATCTCCGGCGCGAGCACGACCTCCGCGGGAGCAAGCCTGTCGAGCTCGTCCTGAATCGTTCCCTGCGAATCCGCGCTCGTGGCGCGGAACTCACCGGTCGAGACGTCGACGAACGCGACGGCGTGGGTCGTTCCCGACGGTTCCACATCACCATTTCCGCTCGCTTTCGCGCTGGTTCCGCCATCGGTTTCGGTGGCAGCCGCTTCGTCCGCTGTTGGCTCGGCTGTCGTGTCGTGTGCCCCGCCCGCTGTGTCCGCTGCGTCCGCTCGCGCGAGGCAAGCGACGTAGTTGTTGCCGGGCGCGAGCAGTTCGTCCTCGACGACTGTCCCGGGCGTCACGACGCGGGTGACGGCCCGATCGACGACGCCAGTGGCCTCGTCGGCGTCCTCGATCTGCTCGGCGACTGCGATCCGGTAGCCCGCATCGAGGAGCGTTTCGACGTACGTCGCCGCGTTGTCGATCGGGATGCCCGCCATCGGGTAGGTTCCCGTGCTGTCCTCGCGCTGGGTAAGGGTGATCTCGAGTTCGCGCGAAATCGTCTCCGCCGCCCCGCAGAACGCTTCGTAGAAATCGCCCATCTGAAAGAGGAGGAGTGCGTCGTCGTACGCCTCACACAGCTCGACGTACTGCGTCATCATCGGGGTGAGGTCCTCGCGACTCGCCGTCATCCCTTCCGGCGGTCCGAGCGCGGCATCCATACTCGCCCGCGGAACGGCATCGTACAAAGACTTGCGGGTGATCTCGGTGAACGCTTTTGTTCCGGGGATCTCATTTCGAATCATGTTCCCCGAGCGCATCGAAACCGATCGACTGGTACTCGAACGTCTCTGTCACGAGAACGTCGACCTCCAGGCGTTCTATCGCATCTGTTCGGACGCTGATGGTAGTGCGGAGATGGACGAGGTCACCCAGTACATGCCGTGGGAGCCCCACACGACGATCAACGAATCGAAAGAGTTCATCGATGGGGCGGAAAAGCGGTGGAACGAAGACGAGAGCGCGGACTACGCCATTCGTCCTGCCGACGGCGAGGACGGCGCGGGCGAGTTCGCCGGCGTCGGCTCGCTGCATCCCGACTGGGATCGGCGTACCGGCGGCCTCGGGACGTGGCTCCGCAAGCGCTTCTGGGGCCGTGGCTACTCGGGCGAGCGCGCGGCGGCGCTGATGGAACTCGCCTTCGAACGCCTCGATCTCGAAGTGGTCGCGGTCACCCACCACGCCGACAACGAGAAATCCAAACGAGCGATCGAGAAGTACATCGAAGCCCACGGCGGTCGCTGCGATGGTCGTCTGCGGAACTGGGTGCCCTATGGCGACGAGGTGGCCGACGAATATCGCTACACCATCACGCAGTCGGAGTACCGCGAGGCGACCGGAGACTGAGATCGCGGGCTAATCGAGATCGCGCGCGACGAGGTTGCCCCACGGCTCGAACCCCTCGCGTCGGTAGACGCTCGCCGCACGGTCGTTTTTCGTTCCGACGTCGAGCGCGATCCGGTCGACGGGGAGATCCTGAGCGCGAGCGCATTCGTACGCCGCCGCGAGGAGATCGTCGGCGAGCCCCGTCCCGCGGGCGGACTCGCGAACGTAGAGTTCGTTCAACACCGCGGCGTCCCAGATCATCGCGAGGTCTTCGGGGAGGACGAAAACGTAGCCCGCGAGCCCGTCCTCGTCGCTCGATTCGGCGACGGTCACACAGTCGGCGTCGCGTTCGACACAGCGATCGACCCACGCGAGGTACCGCTCGCGGTAGTCCTCGGTGAGTTTCCCGTCGTACGTGTCGGCCTTTTCGCCCGCACCCAGCCCGCCGAGTTCGCGCTCGAACGCCGCCTTGCACTCCCAGAGTTCCGCTGCGTCGCGGTCGGGGTCGTACGGTCTGTGGTTCATACGCGGCGTTCGTCGGTCGGGGAGATACGGGTTCCGACAGCGCGGCCGGCACGGCGAGACTGTCGACCGAAACCGTGCTCACCGCCGCTCCCACAGCCGGGCCGCGAGGACGAACACGCTCGTGACGATCAACAGGAGCTGCCAGCCCGACTGAGCCACCGGGAAGACCCGCTCGACGTTTTCCGGTTCGGCTCCACGCGTGGGATCGACGCCGGAGTTGATGTGGACCTGCTCGGTGGAGCCACGTGCGGCCTCGGCCTCCCCACCGCCGAGTTCGACGAACGTCTGGACGAGTCCACGGTTGTTCGAGAACAGCAGTTCGCCCGAGAGGGCGTAGAACTGGTCGTGGATCGGATAGAAGAGGTTCACGCCACCACCGACGAGATCGAGACCGATGGCCGCGAACGCGACCGCAGCGACGCTCACCCACGCGATTCGCGCACCGCGAGCGTGCCACCGCCTCCGGACGAACGACGTCTCACGAACGCGGGTGTCGTAGTAGAGCAGCGCCGCTATCCCGAGAGGGAGCAGGAGGGTGTGGAGCACGGAGCGGTGGCCGCCCGGGATCAGAAATCCCGCGAAGGCATCGAGATCGGGAACGATCGTCACCGCGAGCACGATCGCGACCGCACGGGCGTCGAAGGCGTCGGCGAGCAACCCGGCGGCGAGCAGTCCCGCGAGCGCGCAGTGGACGACCGTCGATGGCACGGTCGGGGTTCGGCGCACCGGCGAATAGTCCTTCCGCCGGATTCGCTTCGCTCGTCACACTGGGGGATGGCACAGCAACCGTCCCGGAGCAGTCCACTTCCGTTCGTTCCGTGTTCGGTTCGCCGAGCGGCCGTGCTCAGGCGTCCGCGTACCGGATCAGATCGAGTTCGGCCAGCTGTGCCAGGAAGTACGACAGGGTGTCGCCGATGGGTTCGATGCGCTCGTCGGAGACGGTCGCAGCGAGCTCCTCGGCGACCTCCGCAACCGTGGTGTCCCCGTCGCAGTGACACCAGACGACGCTACCGGCCGCATCGAGCTCGAGTTCGCGCTCGGTCGGCGTATCGAACAGATCGAAGAGGAGCTCGTCGACGCGATTCCGCGGCTGACGCGGCCGCTGAATCGTCACTTTTCGACTGCCGTCGACGCACTCGCAGTCCCAGTCCTCGGTCGTGCGGATCGGCGTCGCGGTCGGGGAACGCTCGGACACGGTGCTCAGTAGAGCTCCTCGACGTCGCCCGTGTCCTTCGCCCCGCGGAGCGTGCTCGCGGCGATGAACGCGAGGAGTCCCCCGATGGCGACGACCCCGAGCCACAGCGAGAGCTGATCACCGACGCCCACGGGGAACGGGATCGTTCCGCCACTGCCGATACCGAGGATACGGATCGCGCCGACGACGATCCCCATGATCGCCTCGCCGGCGATCAGGCCTGCGGCCACGATACGACCGTTGAGAGTGGCGCGCTCGGTCGCTTCCTCGTCGCCCGTTCGCTCGACGTAGCGGGTGACGAGCGCTTTCAGCACGCCGCCGAGGAAGATCGGCGTCGCCAGGCTGATCGGGAGGTACATCCCGACCGCGAACGGCAGTACTGGAACATCCATCATGATGAGGACGACCGCGAACGTCGCACCAATCAGCACCATCCCCCAGTTCGCGGTCCCGCCGAGGACGCTCTCGGCGATCAGCGCCATCAGCCCGGCCTGCGGTGCGGGCAGGGTCTGGCTCCCGAGACCGTAGGCCTGGTTGAAGAACACGAGGATCCCGCCGGCGAACAGCGCCGACAGCCCGATCCCGATGAGCTGGGCGATCTGCTGTTTGCGCGGCGTCGCACCGAGGAGATAGCCGGTTTTGAGGTCCTGTGAGGTATCGCCGGCGACCGCGGCGGCGATCGCCACGACCGAGCCGGTGGTCAACACGATGACGGGGTCCGAGACGCCGGTCGAGCGGAGCACGACCGCGGCGATCAGGATCGTCGCGACGGTCATCCCCGAGACGGGGTTCGACGAGCTCCCGACGACGCCGACGAGATACGACGACACCGCGACGAACAGGAACGCCGCGATCACCGCGATGACCGCGCCCAACAGCCCGACCTGAACCTGTGGAACGACGACGAGCAAGATCGCGACGATGGCTGCGCCGACGACGACGATCGCCATCGGGAGATCGCGGGCGGTGCGTTTGCGGTCGGTGTCGCCGTTGAGGCCCTCGCTGAACTCCGCGCCCGCGAGCCGGACGGCATCGACGATCGTCGAGCGCATCGACGCGATCGCGTACAGCCCGCCGACGATCATCGCGCCCGCCCCGACGTAGCGGACGTAGCTGCTCCAGACCGCGTTCGCCTGCTCGAACAGCGTCCCGCCGGCCGCATCGGGGGGGACCATCCCGCCGGTGACGAGCAGCGGGATCAGCATCATCCACGAGACCAGCCCGCCGCCGAGGATGTACGCCGCGATCCGTGGCCCGATGATGTAGCCGACGCCGACGAGTGCCGGTGTGAAATCTCCGCCGAGCGCGAATCCTCGGGTGTTCGTGACCGCGAACGCACCCTCGATCGTCGTCCGGATCACGCCCCAGATGTCCGCGAGCGCCATGTAGACCGCGCCCACGATGAACCCCAGTGAGACGAACCGGACGCCGCGCCCGCCCTGCTCGCCCGCCTGAAGGACGTCCGCGCAGGCGGTCCCCTCGGGGTAGGGAAGCTCCTGGTGCTGATCGACGATGAGATAGCGCCGCATCGGGATCATGAACAGCACACCGAGAACCCCGCCGAGCAGCGAAACCGTCGCCGTCGTCACGATGTCGATCGACTCGCCGAGGAAGGCCACGCCCGCCAGCGAGAAGATCACGCCCGCAGTCAGCGACGAGCCGGCCGAGGTCATCGTCTGGACGATGTTGTTCTCGAGGATCGTCCCCTCGATCCCGATGCGTGAGAGGCCGTAAAACATCCCCATACTGATGACCGCCGCCGGAATGGAGGCGCTGATCGTCAGCCCGGCGCGCAGCCCGAGATACGCGTTCGCCGCCATCAGAACGACGTTGAGCATGAGCCCGAGCACGACCGCCTTCACCGTGAGTTCGGTCGTGCTGCTGTCGGCTGGAACGTACGGATCGACACCCGTCGTCTCCGCGGATGTGCCACTCTCCCGTGCCATATAAAACTACGACCGACTACCTTCCGGGATCGGGAAAAGATTGCGCAATCGCTTCGCTTGCGGGCGATTACCGTGTCTCAAAACAACGTCCATCCACCACGATGGCGATAGCTTTTTTTAACTGAACGGAGCGTAGGCTGTATGGCCGAGCCCGGACCGCGTCGCGAGCTCGCCGGGAAGATCGCTGGCGACGTGGTGCTGAGCGACGATCCCGGGGCGACGATCCGCAAATGGCGAACGGATTTCGACGTCTCCCAGACCGCGCTCGCCGACCAGCTCGACGTCTCGGCGTCGGTGGTCTCGGACTACGAGAGCGGCCGGCGACAGAGTCCGGGGATCAACATCGTTCGTCGGCTCATCGAGGCGCTGCTCGACATCGACGAGGCCCGCGGCGGCGAGCATCTCCGCCAGTACGCCCGCGTGCTCTCGGCGGGGTTCGAGGGCGACATCGTCCGCGATCTCCGGGAGTATCCCACTGCAGTCGGACTGGAACGGTTCTACCGCACGATCGGCGCGACCGAAGTCGTCGCGGGCACCCACGACACCGTCGCGGGCCACACCGTGATCGACTCGATCGAGGCGATCACGCGACTCTCCTCCGAGGAGTTCTACCGGCTCTACGGCCAGAGCACGAACCGTGCGCTGGTGTTCACCGGCGTCACGCGGGGCGAGTCGCCGCTGGTCGCGCTTCGGGTCGTGACCCCGACCCCGAACGCGGTCGTGCTCCACGGGCTCGGCGAGGACGATCTCTGGGAACACGCGCCCGCGCTCGCCCGCGCCGACGGCTTCTCGCTTGCGGTGTGTGACGGCGACCTCGACGGGATGCTTGACACCCTCGCGGAGTTTCCGTAACTATCGGGAGTAGCGGAACTGTGTTGATCCCTTATATAATATATTGATGGGTTGTCGGAGTTGATATGTGAGATAAATATAACCCTCCTGCATACCGCTCGTGTTCATTGGGGCTCCGATATGCAAAATCTGGAAAGTAATTCTCGCCGCACACTGTGGTGAATCGATCCGGAACGGTATCTGTTTGAGGATTGGTAGGGTGAACCCGATCTCAGGAACCATCCATCTCCGTAGCTGAATTGATCTCGATACCCGCATCTCTGAACACTGGAAGGATGCGTTTCAATGGTTCTTCATCAGCTAACCACGGTGCTGACAAGGAAACGTTGCGAGCCTTTCGCTCCCCACCTTTCTCATACGCGATAGCAAGAGTCGGCCGACGAATTCTCCCGCTCTTTTGGTAAACAACCATCTCCACTGATTCTCGTGGGATAGTTTTCTCCGTGGTGATGTGTGGCCTGAAGACGTTATTGATCACAAACCCGATCCCAAACCAAAGTGCTAGTCCCACCGCACCCAGAACTATCCCTGGTCGTATGATCGGGTCATTGAAGATAACACCTAGCCCGCCAATGACGACGGCGACTATCCAGGCCCCCGTGATGATTTTGCTCTGCTGATAGCACCGTTTCACCGCTTTCCGGAACGATTTGTCGATATGTATGGATTCATCCGTAATCACGAGGTGTCCACCGGCAACTGGTAATCGTTCCATTATCGGACATACCGACCGGCAGTTGAAAAACCTACCAGAAGGCGAAATCAAACAATAGACAGGCGATACCAAGGTGACGATAGCAGTAGTTTCGACACCGTCACGGACAGTTCACCCAGCTATTTCTGCCGACAGTGAGAACGAAGGACGATCGATGCCCACCGAGAAAACGAAGATGCTGGACGGCGAGCCCTACGACGCGAGCGATCCCGAACTCGTGGCCGAACGCGAGCACGCACGAACACTCACCCGACAGTACAACGCAACCGACGAGACCGACCACGAACGGCGAAACGAGCTCCTCGACGAACTCCTCGGCTCTGTGGGCGAGGACTGCCACGTGGAACCACCCTTTCGGTGTGATTACGGCGACAACATCCACGTCGGCGAGAACTTCTACGCGAACGTCGACTGCGTGGTGCTCGACGTCTGTCGCGTCGATATCGGCCGCAACTGCCTGCTCGGACCGGGCGTTCACGTCTACACCGCGACCCACCCGATCGACGCCGCCGAGCGAGCCGAGGGACTAGAATCCGGCGAGCCGGTCACGATCGGCGACGACGTCTGGATCGGCGGACGCGCGGTGATCGATCCCGGCGTCACGGTCGGCGACGGTGCGGTGGTCGGTTCCGGTGCAGTCGTCACCGAGGACGTTCCCGCCGGTGTTGTGGTCAAAGGGAACCCAGCGGAAATCGTGACAGAAATCGACTGACCCGGCGGCAGTTCGACGTCTGGCCGTTCGTCGGCGCGAGACAGGATCGCTACTCGACGTAGCGGTAGGTTCGCTCGTTCATCGGCCCCTGGCCGTCGCGGACGAACTCGCCGCTGGGTGTCGTGAGCGCGTCGAACTCGTCGTCCTTCGCGTGGTTGTGGGCGTCGTGGATCTCCTCGTACTCCTCGAAGGAGATGTCGCGGCGCGCTTCGAGCTGGTCATCGATCGAGAGTGCGGCGAGCTCTGTCTCCCACTCCTCCTGGACGGTCTCGGTGTGGATCTCGGCCTGCGCGCCGCTGCCGTACGATCCCACGAGAAGGCGCTCGCCTGTGGCGTCGATCCCGTCCTCGCGGGCGCGACGGAGCGCGCTCAGGCGGGCGACGTGGACCGAGCCAGTGTACCAGTTGCCGACGTGGCGCGCGATGTCGAGCGTCGGCTCGATGGCGTTGTCGTACCACTCGCCGTACTGCTCGGTTTCCTTGAGCGCGTCCATGTACTCGCGGACGGCGTCGCGGTAGCCCGATTCGTCGTCGAACTCGTCGGGAAGGGGCTGGCGGCCGATCGCGGGTTCGAGGTCGTCCTCGATCGCGGTGCCGCGGGTCATGTGGCGGTAGCCGAGCAGCGCGGCCTTCCGGACCATCCCCGGGAACGGGGTGTGGAAGGGGACGTACCGGAACTCCTCGGAGTAGACCCGGCCCGCGACCGACTCGTAGTCCTCCAGGGCCTCGCGCATCCGTGCGAGGTAGACCTGTACCGAGCGCTTGCCGTCGACGCTGGGGAACTGCTGGTTCGGCTTGAGGAAATCGGTCTCGTCGGCGCTGCCGAACCCCTGCTCCTGGCTGAGCGCAACGAGATCCGGGTCTTCGCTGATGAGCATGGCGACCGCACCCGCACCCTGGGTCGCCTCGCCGGCGTCGCCGCGAGCGTAGAGCGCGGTGTCGGTGGCGATCACTAGCGCCGCCCGACCCCGGTTCCGACCGGCGCGGATCCAGTTGTAGGCGTCGTCGAGGCTCTGGGTACCCGAGATGCACGCGAACTTCCGCTCGCCCTTGTTGGCGTGGTGGAAATCGCCCTCGTACACCGCTTCGAGACAGCCCGCGATATAGGTCGAAACGGGTTTGGAGTTGTCGAACGCGCTTTCGGTGGCGACGTCGATCCGGCCGATGTCGTCGGGTTCGAGCCCCTTTCGCTCCATCAGCCGGTGGGCGGCGTTCGCGCCCATCGTGACGATGTCCTCGTGGACGTCGGGGAACGAGCTCGCGTGGAGCCCGAGGCCTTTGGTGTACTTTCCGGGGTCTTCGTCCATCGCTGGCGCGAACGTCTCCGCGAGGTCGAGCCGGAGCTTGCCCGCGTGGATCTCCATTGCGTCGATACCGACGGTCATGTCCCCCGACTGGGAGGGGTGTCTATATGGATTTGTCGACTCTAGAATCGACGATCGTCGACAATCGGGAGATAAACCGACCGAAATCGGCTCGGCCGTCGTGGTTCACCGCTCTGCCTCTTCTTGTAGATGTCTGTCGAACCAGACGTCGAGCATACTGACCAGCACTGCGGCGAAGCCGGTCTCGGCGCTCCAGATCGCGGCCTCGTGACCCTCTAGGTCCGGACCGCCGTGGACGCTGAGCAAGAGCGTGTCCGCGTCCACGACGAGGACGCGCCCGCTGCGCTGGTCTTCGGGCGCGTCGGGCGCTGCCCGCACCGTCACGTCCGCGGTGTCGACGAACCGTTCGCGAACTACCTCGTTCGCGCTCACCGCCGTCACGTCGACGCCGCGATCGGCCGCCGCGCCCAGCGCGTCGAGAACGCCGTCGTCGAGCATCGAGGGAGCACGGATGCCGTGCACCACGCGATCATCGGCTCCCGCGACGAGCTGTTTCACTCGATCGGCGATGGTGTCTCGACCGCGCACCGTCCAGATGTCTTCTTGGGTTTCGGCCTCGGCGGTGCGCTCGCTCCGTGCGGTCTCGATGTACTCGAACGCCCGCTCCTCCTCGCGTTCGAGGCGCTCTCTGAGTCGAGTGCGTGCCTCCTCGATCCCGACCGCGCGGTACTGGATCGGGTTCGATTGCTGGATGTCGATGAGACCGCGTCCGGCGAGGTCCTCGGCCGCTCCGTAGACCTGCGAGCGCGGCACCTCGGTGAGCTGGGCCACGTCCCGAACGGTTCCAGAGTCGACTCGCTGGAGCGCGATGAACACCTGGGCCTCGTAGTTCGAGAGGCCGAGGCGTTGGAGCGCCGCAACCGCGTCGTCGTGGTCGGTCACGCGAACCGCCCCCAGACCACGATCACCGATGGCGTGACCAGGATCGAAGCGACGTACGCGAAGAAGATGGTCAGCGCGAGCACCAGCCCGAACTGGCCGAGGATCGGTGTGATCGCCAGCGCGAGCACCCCGATCCCGGTCGTGGTGGTGAGCATGCTTCCCGTGAGCGCGCCGCCGGTCCCGCGAACGGTCTCTTCGAGCGCGGGAAGGACTTCCTCGTCGTACTCGTGGTACTCGTCGGCGAAGCGGTGGACGAAGTGTGCGGAGTAGTCGATCCCGAGCCCGATCGCGATCGAGAGGATCGTCGCGGTCAGCGCGTTGAGCGGGATCCCGAACAGCCGCATCGATCCCGCGAGCAGCGCGACCGAGACGAGGATCGGTGCGAGATTGACGAGGCCGAGCGACGGTCGGCCCTCGATGACGTAGTAGATGAGCACCAGGAAGATCGCCGTGACGACGAACGCCGCGATGAGGCTCTGGATCGCCGACGTGAGGATCGTCCCGGAGACTGCCTCAGTCACGATGGTTTGACCGGTCGCGGTTGCGGTAAAGCGGTACCGATCCGCGAGGTCGCGTGCGTCGTTCGCGATCTCGTCATTAGCGGCGTCCGACTCGGTCGAGTAGACCACCTGTGTGCTCCGGTAGTCCTCGGTGATGTACTGGAGCGCCTGCGCTCGATAGGGGGAGTCGAGCAGCGCGTCGTAGATCGTGCCGAGGTTGTCGTCGGGTACGCCGTCGTCGTCGACGTCGTTCCGTTCGACCAGCTGTGCGAACTCGGGTGACTGCTCTGCGTACGTGTCGATCACGCCGATGATGCTCTCGGCGTCGGCCTCACGACCGCTTGCCACGATCGCGTCGGGCGGGTCCTGATTCGCGCGTTGGATCGCTTCCAAACTGTGGTCCTCGCGTAACGGCCCCTCGGCATACACCGTCACCGAACTCCCTTGGGTAGTGCTGAACCGGTCTTCGAGGAAGTTCGTCGTGTCGGTCACGGTGTACTCGCCGGGCGCGAACGGCTCGGGCAGCCCCTCGACGTAGTCGGGAATCTCCTCCGGCGGGAGGAAGTCGTCCTGGGAGAAGGAGGTGTCGACGCCGGTGGCGTAGAAGCCCGAGGCCACCGAGACGAGCAGCGTCACGACCAGTAGGGCGTAGGGCGCGCGCTTTGCGGCCCCGACACCGACCAGCAGCGCACGTCCCAGCAGCGACCCCTCCGACCCGAGCGGCGAGAGACCGAACTCCGGGATGCCGTACTTCGCCCGGAGCTGATCGGCCCACACCTTCGCCGCCGGCAGGAAGATCCCGAATATCAGGAACGTGAACACGATCCCGACCGCGGCGATCAGTCCGAACTGACGGATCGGCTGGAGATCGCTGATGCCGTTCGCGGCGAACCCCACCACGGTGGTGCCGGTGACGATGAAGAAGGCCACCAGCAGCTGATCGGTCGCGGTCCGCATCGACTGCTTGACGTCGATCCCCTGGACCCGTTCCTCGCGATACCGGTTGATCGCGTGGATGCCGAAGTCGATCCCGACTGCGAGGAGGAGTGGCGGCACCGCGATGAGCATCTGGGAGAACGGCAGCCCGGCGAGGCCGGTGAACCCGAACGTCCAGATGATCGCCATCACGAGCGAGAGCACCCCCAGTAAGAGATCGATCGGGTCGCGGTAGGCGAACACCAGGAAGACCAGAATCAGCAGGGCGGCCGCGGGGACCACGATGATCAGCGAGTCGAAGATGATGCTGGTGAACTCGTCGGCGACGAGTCCGCTGCCGAACACCCGGATGTCGCTGTCGACGCTCCCGACGACGTCCTGCGAGCGCGTCTGGATCGGCGTCAGTGGGCTCTCGCCGCCAGTGCCCGCTGCCGACGACGAGACGCCGCCGAGAACGTCGTGCTGGACGGTCCCGATGGTTGCAGAGGCCGACGCCGACTTTCGGTTGAAGTCGTTGCTCACGAGGCCGGTGAAGCCGGGCCCTTCGGCCGCAGTCCGGATCGCGGCCTCGATCTCTCCGGTGGTCGCGCCCTCGATCGCGTCGATCTGTGCGCTCGGCGTCGTGGCCCGCGGGTCGATGGTCTGGGCGACGACGCTCGCGGCGCTCGACGACCCTACTACCCGCAGTTCCTCGTGCTCGGTGAGGCGCTGTTGGGATTCGAGCATCGCCAACAGCTCGTCTTTGGCGAGTACGTTCGATCCCGATTGGATGAGCTGTGTGCTGCCGTTGCTCTCCTCGAACGTCGCCGAGAACTCCTGGTCGATATCGTCGAGCGCGGCCTGTGCGGGGCTGTCCTGGGTGAACTGGCTGGTGCCGGCGTCGGTCGAGATATTGGCGAGTCCGGCCCCGAAGACGACCGTGAGGAGCACGAACGCGATGATCACCGTGCGCGGTCGCTCGGTGATCCACTCGTCGATCCGGTCGATGTAGCGCTGGTAGTCCACCATCAGTCCCGGCTCACCGCCGTGACCAGACCCAGCCGACCCCGAGCACGACGAGCAGCGCAACGAGGCCGACCGTCAGCCCGAGCGAGGAGAGGATCCCACCGCCTTCCGACGCGGTGGTCTCGACCGGCACCTCGTAGGTGTCTGAGAGCGTGGACTCGCCGTCCGCCGTATCGTACTGGAAGTCGACCGACAGCGGGTACTGACCCTCGCTCGCGTCGCCGCCCGCGCTCACGTCGAAGGCGATCTGTTTCGTCTCGCCCGGACCGAGCCGCGAGATGTACGCCTCGTCACTCCCGAGCGAGAGCGGGGCGTCGACGAACGCCTTGGCGTTGGCGTTCCGGACCACGCTATCGCGGTTGTTGGTCACGTTGAGCGTCACCGTCTCCGAGGAGCCCGCACCGACGCTCGCGTTCGCGGGCTCGATCGTGAACTCGTCGCGCTGTGGCTCGATCGGAACCTGCGTGTCGAGCGTGCCGCTTCGGCGTGGATCGCCGTTCCGATTGTCGTACTCCACGACGAACGAGAACTGGCGCTGGCCCGCCTCGGCGCTGTCCGTTACCTCGACCGGGAACGAGACGTTCGCCGTCTCGCCGGCCGGCAGATTGCCGATCGCGAACTCGGTCTCCTGAGCGTTCAGGTTCTGTCCCTGGGTCGCGAGTTGTACGACCGCGTTCTGCACGTCCTGTGGCCCCTCGTTCGTGATCTGTGCGGTGACGTTGCCCTCGTCACCCACCCGGAGCGTGCTACTGGCGTTGTCGAGATCGAACGCCTGTTCGGGCTGTGGCGTGACGCCGATCGTGAACGGCCCGCCGCGGGCCGCGTCGCCGTCACCGTCGGTGTACGACACCGACGACTGGAACGGGTAGCTCTGCACGTCGGTCGTGTTGCTCGCGGTGGCGTTGAACGTGATCGTCCGCTGTGCGCCCGCCGGCCAGTCGCCGACGAACTGGGTCGCGTTCGCGGTCCGGCCGAAGGTGATGTCGCCGGTGAGCGACTGGAGCGAGACGGTCGCCTCGGAGGCGTTCGCACCCGTGTTTTCGAGCGTCACCGAGATCGGCCCCTCGTCGCCGACCTGCACACTCGAACTCGTCTCGACCACGCTGAAGTCGTCGGTGGATTCGCCGGGCGTGACGCCGAACGCCAGCGGGCCGGCCCGTCCCTGATCCCCGTCGCTATCGTCGTACGTTATCGAGGTCTGGAGCGGATAGGTCGCGCCGGTCGCACCCTCGGCGGCGCGCACGTCGTACTCGAAGGTCCGGGTGTCGCCCGTGTCCCAGTCCTCGACGTACCGAGTGGCGTTCGCCGACTGGCCGAACAGGATGCCACCGGAGAGTGACTGCGTCGAAACCGTGGCGTCGGTGACGTTCCCGCCGGTGTTGGTGAGTGTGACCGAGAGTGTTCCCTCCTCACCCGCTTCTACTGCGGGCTCGACCGATTCGATCTCGAAGTCGTCGCTCTCCTCGTCGATCTCGACTCGTGCGTTGAGGGTCGCACTCTGCATCGGGTTGCCGTCCTCGTCGTAGTACTGCACCGTGAGCGGGAGCTGGCGCAGTCCCGGTTCGGCTTCGCTGTCGACGATGACGGGGAGTTCGAACCCTTCGGACTCGTCGGGATCGAGGTTCCCGAGCACGACCTGGGTCTGTCGGGGAATCACGTCGCGGCTGGCGTTCGGGCCGACCGTGAGCACCGCGTCGGTTGCGGTCTCGGGACCATCGTTCGTGATCGTGCCCGCGATCGTACCGCTGTCGCCGACCGAGAGATCACCGTCGACGCTGCCGAGCGAGAACGACTGCTCGCCCGCGGGCGTGACGCCGAACGTCAGTGGTGCGGACTGGGCCGCGTTGCCGTCGTCGTCCTCGTAGGAGACCGTCGTCCGCACCGGGTACTCCGCCGTATCGGCCGACGGCGTGGCCTGCATCGTCACCTCGATGGTTCTGGTCTCGCCCTCGTCCCACTCGCCGACGAATCGACTGGTGGTCGGCGACTGGCCGAACAGGAGGTCGCCACTCGGCGACTGGAAGTCGACGACTGCATCGGTCGCGTCCTCGCCGGTGTTTTCGATGGTGACCGCAACGGTGCCGCTGCCGCCGACCGCCACGCTGTCGTCGACGCCGGTGACGTCGAATTCGGCGTCGGGCGAGGCGGTCTGCGCGCCGCCGCTACCGCCCTGTGCGCCGGCCGTCTGTGCGCCACTGCCCGCCTGCGCACCTGCTCCAGCCTGTCCACCGGCTTGCGATCCGCCCGCTTGGCCGCCGGCTCCGGCCGGTGCTGCACCACTCGGCGCTCCGCCGGCTTGTGCACCGCCAGCCTGTGCGCCACCGGCCGGCGCTGCACCACTTGGCGCGCTACCTGACTGCGCGCCGCCCGCTTGTGATCCGCCCGCCTGTGCGCTACCGGCTTGTGCGCCACCGGAACGTCCCGCGCCCGCTTGGGCCCCGCTGGCTCCTTGGCTGCCGGCCGTCGATGCCGTTCGAGCGGATGCGCTGTCCGTTCCGCCGGCCGCCCCTCCGGTGCGCTGGCTCTGGGCTCCCGCCGCCTCGGTCGACTGTGATCCCGATTGTCCGGAGGATTGAGTAGCTTCGCCATCGCCTCCCGACTGATCGCCAGCCGCTGTCGTCGTGGTTGTTTCCGTCGTTGTTTCGGACTGTGTCGTGGATTCTGTAGTCGTCGTCTCGGTCGCTGTCGTCGTCGTGGTTGCCGTCTCCGTGGCCGCCGATTCTTCCTCCGTCGTTGTGGTTTCGGAGGCCGTCGTGGTTTCGCTCGTTCCGTTGGAACTGTTGCCACTCTCGTTTTCCGACTCCGACGAGTTGTCCGTCGACGAGTTCATGATAGCGTCCATGTCGACCGACCCGTTGTCCTCGGCCGGGTGCTCGGTGGTCGACGACGCCTCTGGCGTCGCGTTGGTCTCGTTGTTCGAAGTGGGCGCGTCGTTGCTGACGACGCCAGCGACGCTCCCCTGGATCACGAGCAATCCGACGAGGAGGGTGAACACTGTCGAGCGATTCATCGGAGTCTCCATTGCTGGACGGTGGGAGACGCGGTATTTACTGGCATCTGTGGTCTGGTGAGGTCGAAATCGCGTATCGGCTGATCCCTGCGGCAGGCTTGTACTACTTTGCTACTAACAGGGTGGAGTGATAACGACTTCGGTGTCGGAAGGCCCTCGACCACACCGCTGCCGTTCGAGGAGGGGGTGTACGCTTTTGTCGACGCGCGATCGATGGAGTGCATGGCGCTGTACGACCGGCTCGGCGACCTCGACGTGACGATCGACGACTGGGACCTCGATCGACGGGTGCGCGACACGTCGAGCGGGTTCGAGCGGGTGACGACGGTGCTTTCGCTCCACGGCGACGGCGAGGTCGGCCGTGGCGAGGACGTCATCTACGAAACCGACGAGCACGACGCGCTGATCGAGACGGCTCCCGATCTCGTGCCGACCGGGACGATGACCCACCGCGAGTTCGCCGCCCGGATCGACGAGACCGACCTCTTCTTCGGCCGCGATCTCGACCGCGACGCGTTCCGTGACTACCGCCGCTGGGGGTTCGAGAGCGCGGCGCTCGATCTCGCGCTCAGGCAGGCCGATACGGATCTCGCCACCGCGCTCGATCGGGAGTACGAGCCGGTCGGGTTCGTCGCGAGCACCCGCCTCGGCGACCCGCCGACGTTCGATCGAATCGACGATTTTCTCGACCGCAATCCCGATCTCGGGTTCAAACTCGACCCGACCTCGGAGTGGTCCGCGGACCTGATCGACCGCCTCGCCGACACCGGCCGGGTCCGCGTGCTCGATCTGAAGGGCCAGTACCGCGGGACGAGCGTGGATCAGTCGGCTGACCCCGACCTCTACGAGCGGGTGATCGAGGGGTTCCCGGAAGCGACGATCGAGGACCCTGCGCTCACCGAGGACACCCGTCCGCTGTTCGACGGACACGAAGACCGTGTTTCGTGGGACGCCCCGATCCACGGCGTCGAGAGCGTCGAATCCCTCCCGTGGGAGCCGAGCGTGCTCAACATCAAGCCCTCGCGGTTCGGCTCGGTCGCATCGCTGCTCGACACCATCGAACACTGTCGCGAACACGAGATCACGTGCTACGGCGGTGGCCAGTTCGAACTCGATGTCGGCCGCGAGCATCTCCACGCGCTCGCGTCGGTGTTTTACCCCGACAGCTCCAACGACGTCGCGCCGCGGGCGTACAACGATCCCGATCTCGCGGACGAACTGCCGACGAGCCCGCTCGCCCCACCGGCCGAACCGTCCGGACTCGGGTGGCGCTGACCGCTATCCGATCGCGGCGACAGCCGGCCGAACGGTTATGCCCGGGCCCGTTCACACGGCGCGCATGGTGAACATCGCGGTGACCGGCGCGGCCGGCAACGTCGGCCGGACGATCCTCGATGCGTTTCCGAATCACGAGGTGACGCCGCTGACCTACGAAGCGGAGGACGACATCGACGGCATCGTCTGTGACGTGACCGACCGCGAGGCGTTCGCCGACGCCCTCGCGGGCCAGGACGTGCTGATCCACCTCGCGGGAAATCCCTCGCCGTACGCCGACTGGGACGAACTCCACGAACCGAACATCGAGGGGACCTACAACGCCTACGAGGCGGCGCTCGCGAACGATCTCGATCGCGTGGTCTACGCTAGCTCGAATCATGCGGTCAACATGGACGACGTCGACGAGCCTGACGAACCCGAAACGATGACCGCCGACGCGCCGACGATCCATCCCGATACCCCGCCACGACCCGACTCGTACTACGGCGTCACGAAAGTCGCCGCGGAGGCACTCGGCAACTACTACGCCGACCGCCACGGACTCGAGGTGGTCAACGTCCGCATCGGCTGGCTCATGACCGCGGCGGAACTCGCCGACACCCAGACCGATCCCGACGCCACGCCGCCCGAAGACGCCGCCCGGTTCGCCCGGGCGATGTGGCTCAGCCCGCGCGACTGCCGGGACGTTCTTCGCCGAGCGGCCACAACCGACCTGCCCGAGACGCCCCTCACTGTCCACGCCGTCTCGCGGAACGACGACCGATATCTCTCGCTGACGCACACCCAGCGGGTGCTCGGCTACCGGCCACGCGACAACGCGACCGAGGCGCTGGACCGCTGACGCACGGCCGCTCGCCACCCCGGCCACACTCGACCGGTCGCCACCCGGCCGCGGTTCGGCCGGGTCGCGGTTCGAGCTACTCAGCCGATGATCGTGACCGGGATCGAGACGCTACGCGCAACGGTTTCAGCGACGCTCCCGAGGAGGAGTCGTTTCGGCCCCGAGCGGCCGTGACTCCCGATGACGACGTGATCGACGTCGTGTTCGGCGACGTACTCGGCGATCGTCTCGCCCGGTGTGCCGTCCGCGGTGGTCGTCGACACCGTCGCCCCGTGCTCTTCGGCCAGTTCGGTCGCTGCCTTCCGCACGTCCTCGCTCTCCTCACGCGCTTCCTCGTACCACCGCTTGCCGAGACCGCTGCCCGTGGAGTTGTACCCCCACTCCGCCGGATTCAGCACGTGAATCGCCGTGGTCGCCGCGTCGGGATAATCGGTGAGCGCGTACTCCAGTGCGCGCTGTGACCGCTCCGATCCGTCGAACGGCACCAACACCTGCTTTGCCATGTGGTGACATACGAAGAGGAACGGCAAGAAGGTGCTGCCGGCAAGGGGAGTCCGTTGCACGAGCGTCCCGGCCCCACACGGCTGTCGGGACGCTGCCCGCAGCCAACGACAAAAGTATATAGAGTTATGACCGCATCGATCTATCCTATCGCATGAACAAGCTCGACGAAGTCGACGCCGGGGCGCTGCGTCGCACGCTCGACGAGGTCACGGACGCGAAGGCGGCGAAGCGGCTGATGGTGGCGCTGGCGTACAAGCAGGGGACCCGCGTCGACACGCTGGCCGAGTGGTATGCCATCCCACGCTCGACGCTGTACTCGTGGCTCGATCGCTTCGAGACCCGCCCGATCGACGAGGCGATTCGGGACGAACACCGACCCGGACGGCCCCCGAAGCTCGCCGCTGGCCAGCGTGCGGATCTCGAACGAACGCTTCGGCGTGCACCCGGCGCGTTCGGGTTCGCGGAGCCGTCGTGGACGCCCGATCTCTTGCGCCGGTACGTCGCACAACGATTCGGAGTCGCGTACTCGCTCGGCCACTCGCGTCGACTGCTCCGTGAGATCCGCGAGGAGGGGTGAGACCGTCGATCGAAGCCCGGCTAGTCGCGCCGACGAGTCGCACGATCGTTCGTCGTATTCTTGGGTCGCTCGACTGCTCGTCGCCTCTCTCGTGGAACTCGTCCAACTACTTCGGTAGCCGCGACCGAGCAGTTTTCGTCGCGGAGTCCGTCGCGGTGGTGTCCTGTGTGTCGGCGTCGGGTTTATGCGCCACCGCCGTTGATACCGTTGTATGAGCGATCAGGAGCCGAGCAGCGAGACGCTCGGACGACGGGCTGGCGAGGAAATCGGGCAGCATCTCGGTGGCCTCGCGGGACGAGCCGTTGGCGAACTGCTCACGACCGGACTCGCCGGCGTCGGCGTACCGACCGGCTCCACCGGCGGCGCTGCGGCCGACACGACGACCGGCGATCGGGACGACACCACCCAACAGGACGTGGACGAGGAGAGCGAGACGACCGAAGAGCGTACCGAGAGCGATGAGAACGACGAAAGCGACACGGGGTCGGGACGCCCCGCCTCGCGTGCAGACCTCGAAGCGATGTCCTATCGGGAACTCCAGCAGCTCGCGAAGGACGTCGACGTGACCGCGAATCTCGCGCGCGAGGAGATGGAAGACCGACTCGTCGAAACCCTGGACCTCGACGAGTAAGCGCTATTCGAGCGTTTCGTCGTTGGTGTCTCCACGTCGGTACCGCCGGAGCCGGCGGTATCCTCTCACGTTGCCGTCGGCGTCGAGGTCGATTTCGTACCGCCCGAGGATGTCCTGGGTGTCCGGGATCGAGTTCCGTTCGATCACTTCCACCGTGGAGTACCAGCCGTCGTCGTCGGCCCGGACTTCGGTGATCCCGTCGAGCGGGCGGCCGATCAGGTCAGCGGCCACACTTCGGACTTGGTTACGGATGTCGATGATGCCGAGTCCGTTCCCGTTCGATCCGTCGTCGACCGACTCGTCGCCGTCACCATCTCCGCCGCCGTCACGGTCGTTTCCATCGTCCGCGACGCTGTCGAGGCGCTCGTCGATCGCCTCGGTGGCTCCGGTGCGGTCCTCACCGTCGGTTTCTTCCTCACGGATCTCCCGAAGTGTCTCCGGGTCGTCGATCTCGTCGAGCTGGGCTTCGAGTTCGTCGATGGTGTGATCGCTGGGGTCGAGGTCGGCCATTGCTATCTGTGTCTCGGGGGTTGGTAATCAATCCCGGCCCAGCACCGGCCGGCAGCACGGATCTCGATCCGAGGTGGTGCGGGAGAGGGATGAGCGGTCAGTTTGGAAGCTGGTGGTCGGCGAGCGTTACTGCTCGGCCTCTTGTTCTTGCTCTTCGCCCGTCTCCTCGATTCGGACTTCGGGTTCGTCGGGTTCGGGCTGGACCATCGGGGACGTGCCGAGCTCGAGGTTCTTCAAGTCATCGAGCTCGCCGGACTGGCTCGCCATTTCGAGCTTTGATATCTCCTTGCTGTAGTGGAGGAAGGTGTCCACCGACGCGACGACCACCCGTGCCTCGACGGTCAGGATCTCGATTCCGACGACCGACACCCGTGCCCAGATGTCGATGACGATCCCCTTATCGAGGATGCGGTCGACCACTTCTGCGAGGCTCGCCGTACTCGGTCGTTCACTTGCCATGCTTCGACTCTTCGCCGACTTCCCATATGGGTGTTGGGGCTGCAACTGCCGCTGTCTTCTGTTCTAGCGACGAACTGCCTTCCAGTGCAGGCAGCCATCTTTTAACGACTGGCGAACCAATCGCTTTGTACGGACGAACCCGTCCAGCTACCTCATGGCGAGCACACACCTCTACACGTACGGGATCACCGACGATGGCGTCGAGTTCGAGACCGAAGGCGTCGGCGACGCGACCCGCGTGTACACGGTCGAGCACGGCAGCCTCGCGGCGATCGTGAGCGACAGCGAGACGATGGAGCCGGATCGAAGCGACGAGAACCTCCGGGCGCACGACGACGTGCTCCAGGAGCTCCTGTACCGTGACGGCGGCCGGACGGTCGTGCCGATGCAGTTCGGAATGGTGTTCAAGAACGCCCGTGCGCTGAAAGGCGTCCTGCGCGGCGGTCGACGGGCGTTCCGGAAGGCGCTGAACGACGTCGAGGGCCACGTCGAGCTGGGACTCAAGATCCTCGCCGACGAGGGCGCGACGGTCGACCGTGAGGCGATCATCGCAGCGGTCCAAGAACGGCTCGATCCGGTGAGCGACGGCGAGGCCGAAAACGGACTGTTCAGCGACCGACTCGTACTCAATCGGTCGTATCTCGTCGATCGCGACGACCGGGCGGCGTTCGACGAGGCCGTCGACGCGATCATCGACGAGTACGGCGAGACCTTTACTGTCCAGTACACCGGCCCGTGGGCACCGTACAGCTTCGTTGACATCGAGATCGGGGCCAAACGGTGAGATGTTCGTCGTCGACGACCTCCTCGTGCGGCCGTTCGTCTCGCTGCTCAACGTCGTCCACGCGATGGCGATCGAGGAGCTGTACGACACCGAGGCGATCCGCGACGACATCAAGGAGAACCGGCTGCTGTTCGAGATCGGCGAGCGCTCCCGCGAGGAGTACGAGGAGCGCCGAACTCGGCTCGAACGACAGCTCGATGTGGCCGAACAGGCGCGAGAGAACCTCCAGGGGAAAGTCGAGATCAAACGATGAGTGACAAACCCACGATCCGCGGACTGATCGGCAACGCACTCCGTGATGCGCTCGAAGCGGCCGCTGACGCGGACGATGACGGGCGCGCGAGCCGAACCGGCAGCGTCACTGACGGTCGCCGTCGCGCGGAGTACGGCATTACGGTCGGGACTCTCCGGCCCGGCGAGGTACCGAGCGACGCCGACGGTTCGAGTCGGGCGGCCGCCCTCGAAACGACCGACACCGAGTACGCCACGAGCGTTCGGCGCGTCGAGGACGACCTCGTCGTCACGGCCGACCTCCCTGACGTCGATCCCACGACGCTCGCTGCCGGTGTCGACGAAAAATCCGGGACGCTCTCGATCGCCGCCGACGACCGACTGCTCACGCGGGTGGAACTGCCCGACGGCGAGTTCGTCGTCGATGGTGCGTCGTTCAACAACGCAGTTCTCGAAGTGTTCCTCCACCCTACCGAGGATACCAGGCAATGACAAACAACAATCCCGATCTCACGCCCGACCGATCGACGAACGAACACACCGATGTCTCGGGTGACACGCTGCCGACGGAAGCGCAGATCGTGTTAACCGACGGCGGTGAGAACGAATCCGGAAACGATGGGGCTGAGGACGGCGAAAACGGGGATGGAACGAGCCTCCTCTATCTCGATCTGAGCGGCCTGTTCGTCGACCTGCTCGGTGTCGAGATCGAACTGAACAGGGTCGAGCTGGATCTCTCGGCCGTCCCGGGATCGGGGAACCTCCTCGGCAATCTGCTGTCGGGGGTCGTGGGCCTGCTCGACGACGTGGCGGGGGCGCTCGGTGGGCTCGTTCCCGACGGTGAGATCAGTTCCGGCGACCTGCTGCCGGAGATCGAGATCCCATCGACGTCCGACGTACTGTTCGGGGCGATCAACGTCGTCCTCGATGCAGTCCTCGACGCACTCGGCGACGACGAAGCAGCCGCGGACGGCGATAGTGGAACTGGCGGGGACGAAAACGATGGGGAGAACGAAAGCGATGAAGATGTCGAGGGGAACGAAGACGACGAAGACGACACCGAGGACGACTGACAGCCACGATCACCCATGAGCCAACGAGACGAAACCGCCGAAAAGATCTCGGAACTGAAAGCACAGCTCGGCTCCGACGGGGGCATGAGCGGACTCCTCGACAGCGGTACCGACGACACCGCCGAGAGTGAGTCCAGTGAGGACGAATCGGACGCCCCAGATACCACGACTTCGGGCAGTGCCGATCTCCCCGAGATGGGCGAATCGGTCGGCCGAACGCTCGGCGGGCTGATCGGTCGCCGACTGGGCGAGGCGATCGGTCGGGAGTTCGAACTCGACGAGCGGATGGTCACGCTCGCGACGAGCTATCTCGACACGATGGAGGACGGAGAGGGAGCCGGGCGTCTCGTCGGGAGCTCGACCGATGAGACCGACGAGACCGACGACGAAACCGAAGCGGACACCGATTCCTCGGAGCTACCCGAAGACCTCGACGAGCTGTCGACCGGGGAGCTCCAGTCGCTGGCCGATCAGCTGATGGGCGAACTCGAAGACCGCTCGGAGGACGGATGAGCCGTGAGCGACCAGTCGACTGCCGACGGTGAGGGCGTCGAGGAGACGCTCGACGAGCTGTCCGAGACGGTCGAAAAGACGGACGAAGGCGACAGTACGGGTGACGAGACGGGAACCGATGCCCCTGACATCGACGCTCTGATCGACCGGGCGATGGGCGACGTCGAGGCGCTGCTCACCGCCCACGAAAGCGACGACCCCTTCGAGGAGGTCCGTGAGGACGTCGACGATCTCGTCGCGGTCATCGAGGAGATCGAGGAGCTCCTCGAAACGATCGATCTCACCGATCTCCCCGAAGCCGTCGACCTCTCGGAGCTACCGGCCGCGATCGAGGCGGGCGAGGTTCCCGACGCGATCGCGGAGGGCGATCCCGGCGAGGCCGTGAAGTATCGCAAACTCCTCCAGATCGTCGAACTCGGCGAACTCTGGAACGCAGTCGACGTCCGCGAGTTCTGGCGGAACAAACGCGAACTCGACGATGCCGCCGGCGACGTGACCGACAACGGGGACGACGAGGACGGTCCGATCGAGAAGCTCCGATCCCTCGTCGGTGACGGCGGGGACGACAGCGATACCGACGCCGGTGGCGAGGGTGCCGAGAGCGCGGTCGCCACCGAAGACGGTACCGAACGCGACGATATCGAGGTGCCGTCCGAGACGATCCAGCAGCGGGTTCAATCGAAGCTCAGCGACGCCGTCGGGGAGTTCAGGGAGAGCTTGCTCGACACCAGAGAACGGGTCAAGGAGCTCAAAGAGGAAAACGAGGCCCGAACCGAGGACGTCGAACAGCCCGACTCGCGGAATCCGACGGCTTATTCCTCGATCCCGAGTACACGAACCGACATGAGCGGCACCACGGCGTTTTCGACGGTGCCCGAGGAGACGCGGTACTCCTCGGCCCCGAATCGTCCACGGCTCTACGGGTCGCGCCTCGACCGGGCGGCGGAGGAGCACGATGAGTGACAGCGGTGGCCCAACGCGGCGAAGCGACAGCCTCGCGGACGTGGTCGAGATGCTGCTCGACAAGGGTGTCGTGATCAACGCCGACATCGCGGTTTCGGTCGGTGATACCGAGCTCCTCGGTGTCCAGCTCCGGGCGGCGCTCGCCTCCTTCGAGACCGCCGCGGAGTACGGACTGGAGTTCCCCGACGGAACGGACATGCGTCGGGTCGAGGCGGCCTCGGACCGGACACCGGTCGAGGAACTCGACGACGAGCGCGACGAGCCGGTGATCAACGAGAGCGGGTCGTGGCTCTCCGAGCCGCCGATCACGAGCGACGAGAGCGAATCCGACGACGACGCGAAGCAACCCTCGGAGCCCGGCGTCGGTGCGAGACCGCGGATCGGCGGACGTTCCGGCGGCGAGACCGACGAGACCGAGGGCGGCAACGGTGACGAGGACGAACCGGACGAATCGGACGAAACCGCCGGGGAAAGCGATGACGAAGATTGACCTCGACGGCGACGACGCCGCCGACGGGCTGATGACGCTGGTGCTCGCGGTCATCGAGATCCTCGTCGACGCCTTGGAACGCGAGGCGATCCGCCGGATGGAGTCGGGCGAGCTGACCGACGAGGAGGTCGAGCGCCTCGGCACGCAGCTCGCGGCAGTCGAGGAAGAGATCGATCGGCTCGAAGCCGAGGCGGAGGTGTCCGAACCGGTCGACGATCTTCGGGGTGAACTCGACGAGCTCGTCACCGATCTCGTCCATCGGGCGAACGAATCCGACCGGGCCGAGCAGGGCGTGATTCGGGATGAGTGAGTCGGCGAGCGAGTTCACAACTGGCCGATATCTCTACTGTGTCGTGACCGTCGACGACGAGACGGCCACCGGTGAGCAACTCGCACGGACGGGTGTCGACGACGAACCGGTGTATCTCGTCGTCGAGGACGATCTCGGTGCGGTGGTCCACACCTGCGACGCACTCTACGACGCTGCCGATCCCGACGTGGTCCGAAAGTGGCTCCTCGATCACCAGGCGACGATCGATGCGGCGGGCGAGCGCTTCGGGACGCCGTTGCCCTTCCAGTTCGACACCATCCTGACCGGCGACGACGACCGCGTGCGCGAGTGGCTCACCGAGGAGTCGGCAACGCTAACCCCCCATCTCGATACGCTGGCGGATCACTGGGAGTACCGAGTCGAAGTCAGCCGGGACGACGCGGTTCTCGACGAGGACCTCGCGGCCGACGACGATCGACTCGCGGAGCTCGTCGATCGGATCGAGTCGGCGGGCGAGGGAACCGCTCATCTCCTCGAAACCCAGTACGAGCAGCGCCTCGACGAACTACGCCACGAACGCCAGGCCGAGCGAACGCGGGAACTGGCCGAACGACTCGATCCGCTCGCCAGCGAGATTCGAGAGCTCTCGCCAGAGCGCACGACGACGCTCGACGACGAGGATCGTGCGAACGACACGTCCCAAGACGACAGCGAACGTACCACACAGGCCCGCGTCTCGCTGCTGGCACACGAATCGGACGCCGAGGCGATCGGCGACACGCTCGACGAGGTGGCGGCCGAGTCGGGTGTCGAGGTGCGCTTCACTGGCCCGTGGCCACCGTACACGTTCGCCCCGACGTTCGACGAATGAAACCCTCGAAACCCGAGAACGGCGCGGTGGTCGATCTCGTTGACGCGATCCTTCGCGACGGAGTCGTGCTCCAGGCCGACGTCATCATCTCGGTCGCCGACATCCCGCTGGTGGGGTTGAAACTCCGCGCCGCACTCGCGGGGATGGATACGATGACCGAGTACGGCATCTTCGAGGAGTGGGACGCGGCCCACCGACGACGCGCGCTCGACGCCGAGGATGCGGACACGGACGACGAACAGACGAACACGAAAACCGACGAATAACAGGGACGCACGGCGACATCGTCGTCGAACGATCGCTCTATTCGCTCGTCTCGTTCGGTGCTTGGCCGGTTTCGAGTCCCTCGCCTTCGGGAACCGTCGCGGTGTTCTCGAACGGCGTCCCGGTTTCCTTGGGTGGTGTCTGCCCCGTTTCGAGCGCTTCGCCGTCGCTGCCGGTGTCGTCACTACCATCGCTGCTTTCGCTCCCACTACTGTTACTGTCGCTGCTTTCGCCGTTGTCACCATTGGTACTGTTACTTTCGCCGTCGCCGCTCTCGTTGCCACTTCTGCTGGCGAGCTGTGAACAGCCGGCGAGCAACGCGAACCCAGTCATACTTCCCCAACCGGCGAGATACTGCCGTCGATCCATTATCATATCGATCGGACCGTGCAACGAAAACGTTCGGATATACGTCTCGGGACGCCGCCGCCACCAGCCGGCGTATCGTTTAGGGGCGTCGATCGACAACCCTGCTCCGATGACCGCGAGCACCTACCGCGACGTCCGCTCGATCGCGGTCCACGCCGAGGACGTGGTGGCCGCGATCGAGGCCAACCGGAACGACGGTCCCCGGACGGTGCTCCGGGTGACGCCGCCGTTCGACGGCCGAATGCGGGCGCGACTCCACGTCGAACACGACGGCGAGTACGCCGCAAGCGACGATCCGGACCCGATCCACGTCGCGCCTTCGCGGCTCGTCGCGGACCCGCCGGTCCGCCCGACGCCGGACGGGACCGCCGATCGACTCCGCGACGATCCCGACGCGGCGTACTCCGTCGAGACTCATCACGAGCGCCACGCGGCGGCGATGACGGCGTGGCGCGAGGCGCTCGCTGGATCGATCGTCGACTCGATCGCGCTCGATGGACCGGACGGCCCCCACAGCGGATCGGCCGATCCCCACAGCGTCGACGTGGTCGTGCTCGGCTGAGTCGTCTCGTCCGGTTTATCCGATGGCCGGGGCTATCGTGCGCCATGAGCGACGACACGCCATCGATCCTGAGTCACGAAGAGGAAGCGATCGCTGCCGCGCTCGCCGAGGGAACCGACCCCGTGACCATCGCCGACGAGCGCGACAGCTCGGTCGCGGCGGTCGAGGCGTCGATCGACCGCATCCGTGAGAAGACCGAGCGCGCGTTCGCCACCCTCGAAGCCAGCCCGTTCGCCGCCGACCTCGCACGCGACTTCGACCCCGAGCGCCGCGCCGCACTCCGTGCCGCACTCGATGAGTGAGCAGTCCCCATACTGCTTCGGACTCGCTGGTCTCGAACCGTCGAAAAACGGCCGAGAACTCCGAAGCGGTCGTCTCGACCCCATCTATCGCTATCGAAACGCCGCATTACTGTTGCTACTCTGCCACGAAAGTGCGTCAACGCTCACCATAGTATAAGTCACTCCAGTGAGATAGATCGTTCGGGGCCGTCAGTATGTCACGGAGGACTGAACGAGTGCTCGCCCGTGGGACCGGCGAGACGGACGGGGTCGACGCAACGCTCGCGTCGCTGTACGCGAACTACCGGGACGATCCCCGGACACAACCGATCCAGGCGATCGCGTTCTGGCTGGCAGTCGGGCTGCCCGTCGTCACTCTCGTACTGCTCGCAACTGGACTCTCGAACGGGGCGGAAGTGGCGCTGTTCGTCGGGTTGTTGGGATTGAACGCCGTCGCGGTCGTCGCCGGCCACGCCCACCGCGCCTGACGTGGCCGGTTGCGTTTCACTCGCCCGAGAGCGCCGCCCGAAGCCGAGGCCACTCTGCGGCGATCGTCCGATGCTTGAGCAACACGAATCCCGTGAAGATCAACACGAACCCGGCGATCGTCGCCGCATCGATCGATTCGTCGAGGACGAGCGCGCCCGAGATCGCGGCGAACACCGGCGCGACGTACGAGACGAGGTTGATCTCGATGGGGCCGAGCCGATCGAGCAGATCGAAGTAGATGAGGAAGCCGACCGCGCTCGCCCCGATCGAGAGATACGCGAGCGCGGCGAGCGCACCCGGCGTGACGGTGACTGCCCCGAACGACTCGCCGAGAGCGACGCTCACACCGTGTAACAGGACTGCGCCGCCGACCATCGACCACGCTTCCATCGTTTCGATCGGAAGATCGGCAGGGATCCGACGAGTCAGCACGCTGCCGAGCGCGAACGCGAACGCCGCCGCGAACACGAGCCCCTCCGCGAGCAGGTTTCCGCCGAGGAGGTTCGCCGGGTTCGGGCTGGTCAGCACGACCACGCCGACGAGTCCGAGCAGGATGCCAGCGATGCCGGCGGTCGTGAGGCGCTCGCTGGGGAGAAACACCCGCGCGAACGCGGTCGTCAGCACGGGCGAGAGGCTGACGACGACCGACGCGGCCGCGCTGGTGGTCCCCTGCTCGCCGACGAACAGGAAGGCGTGGTACGCGGCGATCAGAAAGACCGCGCCGACCCCGACGAGCGCCCACTCGTTTCGGCTCCGGGGCAGCCACCGGTCGGTCGCGTAGACTGCGTAGCCGAGCATCATGAGACCGGCGACGTCGTATCGAAACGCCGCGAACAGGACGGGCGGGAAGTACGTGAGGCCCGCCTTGATCGCCATGAACGCGGTCCCCCACAGCCCGGCGAGGACGAGAAATGCGAGGAGGTTGCGATAGCGCACCACAGGATCTCCGCGAGGCGACGACCTGAACGTTACGCACTCGACTCATCCGCCGCCCACTCGCCCTCCTCTTCCAGGTCGGCGTCCGTGGCCTGTGCCCGCTCTTCGGGGGGTTCGAGTGGCGTGCTCTGCCAGTAGGGATGGTCGTCGATCGCCCGGAAACACGCCGCCTCGTGGTTCGATCCCGCGTCGAACCGGTCCGGATCGTCCTCGCGGCACGCCTCGCGGGCGTGGGGACACCTCGTGTGGAACCGGCAGCCCGATGGCGGATCACGTGGCGATGGCACGTCGCCCGCGAGTGCCTCGACATCGCGGTCGCGCTCGGCGGTGTTCGCGCGCGGAACGCTTTCGAGTAGCGCCTCGGTGTAGGGATGGCTCGGGTGCTCGAAGATCGGTTCCACGGGGCCGATCTCCACGATCTCGCCGAGATACATCACCGCGACGCGATCCGAGATATGCCGCACAACGGAGAGGTCGTGGGCGATGAACAGGTAGGTGAGGTCGAACTCGTCCTGGAGATCCCCCAGGAGATTCAGGATCTGGGCCTGGACGGAGACGTCGAGCGCGCTCACGGGTTCGTCAAGCACGACGAACTCGGGATCGAGCGCGAGCGCACGGGCGATCCCGACGCGCTGGCGCTGACCGCCCGAAAACTCGTGGGGGTAGCGCTCGCGCTGGGCCGCCGAGAGGCCGACCCGTTCGAGGAGGTCGGCGACGCGCTCGCGACGCAGCCGGGAGCGATCCGTTCCGACGGCGACAGTCACACCAGTATCGCTCACTGTCACGTCGTCCTCGCGGACGGAGGCGTTCACGTCCGCACGCTCCTCGATGCGTACCGTCGGTTCTTCGCCGGTGCGGTCGACGCGAACGACGAAAGCCGCCGCCTCGCTGGCGACGAGATCGCCGCCCTCGATCGTCACCGCGTCGGTATCGGTTTTCTCTTCGACATCCGGGCTCTCGCTGGCGGCCACGTCCCGGCCGGCGTCCACGACGGCGACCCCGACGTCAGCTGCGGGTTTCGGCAAGCCGTGAACCTGGAGGGGCTCGGCGACGATTTCGCCGACGGTCTGGCGGGGATCGAGGCTCGAAAACGGGTCCTGAAAGACGATCCCCGCACGCCGACGAAACGCCTTTTCCTCGTCGCCGGACAGCTCCGCGACCGGTTCGCCGTCGAAACGCACGGTCCCTGCGGTCGCTTCGCGGAGCCCCAGCAGGGTTTCGCCGGTGGTCGACTTCCCACAGCCCGATTCACCGACCAGTCCGAGGGTTTCGCCGCGCTCGACCGCGAACTCCACGCCGTCGACCGCCCTGACGGCGGTCGGGTCGCGCCCGAGCAGGCGATCGAACAGCGAGTCGTTCTCGTAGTAGTGCTTTTCGAGACCGTCGACGCTTACCAGCGGTTCGTTCGATCCCACGGTCCGCGTTTCGTCCACGTCGGTCTCGTCGTGATCGAGTCGTTCGCTCATGTGTCAGTTCCTTCGTTGGATTCGTCGAAGTATTCCTCCGATAGTGCGCGTGCCTCGTCGAACTCGTGATCGGCGAGGTAGCACTTCGCGGTGTGAGCGGTCGCGCCGCCTCCTGCCCCGTTCGCTCCTGCCGCATCCGCTTCCGCCCTGTCCGCCCCCTCAGCAACGCCCGCACCGTCGACCGCGAACGATGGCGGCTTGTCGAGGCATTCTTCCATCGCTTTCGGACACCGATCGGCGAAGTAACACCGGTCGTCCATCTCCGCCGCGAGCAGGCTCGGGACGTTGCCCTCGATGGGATCGAGCCGCGGGGCAGGATCGTCGAGATCCGGGATCGATCCCAGCAGTCCCTGAGTGTAGGGATGTGCTGGACTGTCGAACACGGCCTCCAGATTACCGTGCTCGACGATCTCGCCGGCGTACATCACCCCGAGTCGATCGCACGTTCTGGCGATCACACCGAGGTCGTGGGTGATCAGCACGATCGCCATGTCGAGTTCGTCCTGGAGGTCGGCGAGGAGATTCAGAATCTGGGCCTCGATGGTGACATCGAGGGCGGTGGTGGGCTCGTCGGCGATCAGGAGATCTGGCTCGCCCGCGAGCGCCTGGGCGACCATCGCGCGCTGGAGCATTCCTCCCGAGTACTGGTGGGGGTACTCCTCGGCGCGTGCTTCGGGATCGGGGATCCCGACCTGGCCGAGGAGTTCGATCGCACGTTCGTGACTCTCCTCGCCGACGTAATCGCGAGTCGGAATGACCGTGCTCGCCACCATCGATCCCAATCCGAACCCCTGGGTGCGCGAGCGGGTCGAGCGCGGGTTCGCGCTCGCGCGGCGCTGGACCTCGACCGCCTCAGCGATCTGCTCGCCCACGGAGATCGAGGGGTTGAAGCTGCTCATCGGGTCCTGGAAGATCATACTCACCGACGAGCCCCGGAGCGAACGCCGGACCTCGGGGGGCACGCGCCGGAGATCCACTCTGTCCCCGTCGACGGCGTCGGGATGATCGTCGCCCATCTCGCCCGCGAGGTCGGCGTCGCGATACCAGACCTCGCCTGAGACGATCTCGCCGGGTGACTCCACGAGATCGATGATCGAGAGCGCTGTGACCGATTTCCCGGAACCCGACTCGCCGACCACGCCGAACACCTCGCCGTCGTGGACGGTGAAATCGACCGATTCGACCGCGTTGACCTGGCCCTCCTCGGTGAAGAATCGGGTCGTGAGGTCGCGAACGTCGAGCAGGGGCTCGGAGCTTTCACCGCCGGCCATCACGCACCACCTCCCTCGCCCTCGATCCCGGGATCGAGCGCGTCGCGGAGCCAGTCGCCGATCAGGTTGACGCCGATCACGGTCAGCACGATCGCGATGCCTGGCATCGTCGAGATCCACCACGCGGTGGCGAGGTAGTCACGGCCCTGCGCGATATCGAACCCCCACGAGAGGTTCGCGCCCGAGAACCCGAGATACGACAGCGAGCTTTCGAGGAGGATGATCGCCGCGATCTGGATGGTCGCGAGCACCAGAATCGGGGTGATACTGTTCGGCAGCACGTGTTTCCGGAGGATGAACCGATCGCTCGCGCCGACCGACCGCGCGGCCTTGACGTACTCGGCGTCGGTGATCGAGAGTGCCTCGCCCCGCGCGACGCGGGCGAACCACACCCAGTTGACCAGTGCGACCACGAGGATCACGGTGCCAGGCAGCGCGAACGAGTCGGGCATCCCGGGAGCGAATCCGAGCGCGACGATCGGATCGGGCACTCTGACTGTCGCGCCGCCGAACAGCCCCACGAGCGCGACCGCGAGCACGAGCGACGGGAACGCGAGCATCACGTCTGCGCCCCGCATCAGCGCGTCGTCGACTTTTCCCCCATAATAGCCCGCCGATAACCCGACTGTGACGCCGAGGACGGTGGCGATCGCAGTACCAAGAACGCCGACGAGCAGTGAGGTCCGTGCGCCGTAGAGCACCCGCGAGAGCATGTCGCGGCCGAGCGAGTCAGTACCAAGAGGGTGGGCAGCGCTCGCGCTGATGTTCGTGGTTTCGTTCACGATCTGGATCTCGCCGTCGACCATCTGTGAGGAGGTCTCATTGGTCTGTGTGCTGAATCCAAGGGGTGGGAGCGACGAGTTGTTGAGGTCCTGATCGAAGGGGTTCTGCGGGGCGAGTACGGGCGCGAGCACCGCCACCAGCACGACCGCGACCACGAGCACGATCCCGACTTTCGCCAGGGCGTTGCCGCGGAGTTCGCGCTGGAGGTTCCGGAGGGTGCGTGGTTGGATCATTCGTTCGCCACCTGCGGGTTGAGCGAGGCGTACAGCGCGTCAACGAGGAGATTGACGATCACGAATCCAGCCCCGATCACGATCAGCGAGCCCTGGATCATCGGCCAGTCACGCGCGTTGATCGCGTTGATTACTAAGGTACCGAGCCCGGGCCACGCGAACACCGCCTCGGTGATGACCGCGCCGCCGATCAGCGTTCCCAGCTGCAGGCCCACCACCGTGATGACGGGGATCAGCGTGTTCCGGAGGGCGTGTTTGTACCGCACGAGCGTCTCGGGCAACCCTTTCGCACGCGAGGCCCGGATGTAGGTCTTGCCGAGCTCGTCGAGCATCCCGCTTCTGGTGAGGCGGGTGATGAGCGCGGTAAAATAGGTGCCGAGCGTGATTGCCGGCAGCGTGATGTGGGCGAGCCATGTCACGAGGCCGTCGAAACTTCCTTCGGAGAACAGCATCTCTATTGCGGGAAGAAAGCCGACGACCCGCCGACTCGTCGGGAACAGGCCGAACTGGACGGCGAGCACGAGCACCAGCATGATGCCGAGCCAGAAGTTGGGCGTGCTGATCCCCACCAACGAGAACGTGGTCGCGCCGTAGTCGGCAGGCTGGTGGCGATGGGTCGCGCTGATCACGCCGAGTGGGATCGACAGCACGACGGCGACGATGCTCGACGCGATCGCGAGCTCGAGCGTCGCGGGCAGCCGGTTGAAGATGCGGGTGCTCGCTGCGGTGCCCGAGATGTACGAGTAGCCCATGTCGCCCTGGAGGAGGTTGAGGAGGTAATCGATGTACTGGACGTATATCGGACGGTTCAGACCGAGTTCGACGGCGATCTGCTCGCGGAGCGCCTGGCTCGCGTCGAGCGGCGCGACGAACGTGATCGGGTTGCCCGGCGTGACGAAACGCAGGAGGAAGACAACGGTCACGACCCCCCAGATCACGAACACGCCCTGGAGCGTTCGCTTGAGGAGGAATCGACCGGTCGGCATCAGTGTCGCCCTCCCGCCGTCGACACCGTCCGTTCGCCGACCGCGTACCGGGGTCGTTGGCGAGGTGACTCCATTCGGGTTGTCAGTTCGTCTCGCTCATCGCGTAGGCGTTGATGCGCTCGTCGCGGCGCGCGCTCCACTCTACCCGATTGTTCACGCCGTAGACGCTGTACTGGCGATTCAGGAAGATCCACGGGGCTTGCTCGCGACAGAGCGCGTTCGCCTCTTTGAGGAGCGACGCACGCCGCTCCTCGTCGCTCGTGGACTGGGCCTCCGAAATGAGCGAGTCGAGCTCGTCGTTGCTGTAGGAGGTGAGTGCACCGTCGCTCGTCAACAGCGGAATGATCGTCTGGCTCGCGTCGAACGTGGCGTTGCCCCACCCGATCAGGTAGAAGTCCGGGCCGGTCGTGATGTCGCCGTCGGTGAGTTCGCCCGCGAGCGTGCTGAACTCGCGCTGGCTGATCCCACACGAGACGTTCGAGAGCGAGTCGATCTGGCTCACGACCGCCTGGGCGATCTCGACGTCCTTGAGGTAGCGTCCGACTGGCGTGTGGAGCGTGATCTCCGCGCCCGCAAAACCACTCTCCTCGACCAGCGACTCGGCTCGATCCTGATCTTGTGGATAGGGCTCGACGTTGCCGTTGTACCCGACGAACCCCTCCAGGGTCGGCTGCCCCGTCGGATCGGCGAACCCCGAAAGCACGTTCTCGATGATCCCCTGGAGGTTCACCGCGTAGTTCATCGCCTGGCGGAACTGGGGGCTCGAAAACGGCTCGACGTCGTAGCGCATCGCGTTGTAGATGACACGCGTGCTCGGGACCGCGCTCAGTCCCGCGCTGTTGCTGGAACGAACCCGCTGGGCGTCTTGGGGCGGGACGTTGACTGCCACATCGGTCTCGCCCTCCAGCAGCTGGTTGACACGGGTACTCGACTCCTCAGCGGCGTTGAACGTGAGCTGTGAGATGTCGGCCGGCTCGCGCCAGTAGTCCTCGTAGCGCGAGAGCACCACGCGGACGCCCTGTTCGTAGGCATCGAGCTGAAACGGCCCGGTGCCGTTCATGTTCTGGGCGATCTCCTCCTGGGAGCGTTCCTCGACCCACGACTGCTGCATGATGTCGCCATAGGTCGCAAACGACGCGAAGACGATCGGGTTGAACCCGTCCGACATCACGTCGACCGCGCGCTCGCCGTCGACGACTTCCGCGCCGGTCACGCCAGCGAGCTGGTCGGCCTGGGGACTGGCGAATCCGACGTCCTCTTTGACGATCCGATTGACGCTGAAGGCGACGTCTTCGGGGGTGAGGTCGTCGCCGTTGTGGAAGGTGACCCCCTCCTGGAGCGTGAAGCGCACCCGCCCCTCCTCGACGCGCTCGTAGTCGGTGGCGAGCTTTTGGATAACCTTGCCCTCTGCATCGCGTGCGAGCACACCCTCGTAGGCGTGGAGCACCACGTTGTCGGTCGGCGTCTCGCGGTGGTTCTGCGGGTCGAGCGTCGATGGTGGTTGACCCTGCGTGATCGTCACCGCGAACTCGCCGGTGCCCGATCCGCCCCCGCTCTCGTTGCCACCGCCGCTTTCGTTGCCGGCTGCGGTACCGTTCCCGTCCTCCGCTCCGCCGCTGGGCGTGCTCTCTGCGGTATCGGCTCCGCCGCTGGCGTTGCCACCGCCGCCAGAACCGTTGTTGCCACCGTTGCCACCACCGCCGGAACAGCCGGCGAGCGCGGTCGTCGCTGCCGCGCTCCCGGCGAGCGCGAGGAAGCGCCGCCGGCTCGTCGAACGATCGTCCGTGTCAACCATGTTCCGCACATTGGCGCATCGTGGTATATATGCTACGGTAGGGGTTAACAGCCCTACTGGTCCAACTTCTGTTTTCTCACTGGCGTCTCAAGCGATACACCGAACGAAAGCCAGTTCCGGCGTTCATAGAGCAGATATGTTCGTGACCTAGTACGGCTGATTCTGCCGATTATCGATCGAAAAGGGTTATTTTCATTTCCACAACGAGTGGTGCACTCTTGACCAGGGTCTTGGTCGACCGACGGAGTCGCTTGGAGCGTTCTCGATGAAAAACACCGAATGCGCTGACGAACTCCGTAGCGGTCGTTCCATGGCGATATCGAAGTACCCGTGCTCGATGACCGTAGTGACTGTCTCGTAATACTACACACTCGATTATACTCTAGCCGAGGGTCCGGCGTTCGCTGATGGGCGATTTCCCGACACACGGGAACTCACTTTCCGAATCAACGGTTCAAGAACAGCGCTCCTGTCGTTTACCGCAATCCCAGTCGTTATGGATAGGGACCTGCAGACTCCGGAGTGTGTCATCATATACCGATCGGCGAGGCTTTCTGAAAGTCGCAGGCTCGGTCGCCGCATCATCGACTCTCATCGGAACAGCGAACGCAGCGGGCCGAGGAAGCGGCACTCGATACGCGGCGTTCAACGTTGTGGACCTGAACACGGAGCAGGTACAACAGAAGGGCGACGAACAAGCCGCTGCTGCCGCTCGTGTGATTCAGGAGATCGACCCGGACGTCATCGTCGTTAACGAACTTGCCAACAACATCCAAAAAGCGAGAGTTGCAGACGGCGTTCCTACGGAGAAGACGAACATCCAAGCGTTCGTCGACAACTATCTCAGTGAACCACAGCATCGAACCCTCGACGGGATCGAGTATGAATATACGCTCCAACCGACCAGCAACACGGGCGTCCTCCCCGAGGAGTCGTACGACTTCAACAAGGACGGCACCGCCGGCGAACGCCCGGGTGATGCGTTCGGGTTCGGTGTCTTCCCCGGCCAGTACGCGTTCGGGATCGCAAGCAAACATCCGTTCGACGAGGCTAACATCCGGTCGTTCCAGAAGTTCCGCTGGACCGATATGCCCGGGAACCTGATTCCGCTCGCGGGTGAGGCCGGGGTCGATACGGATGGCATCTACCTGACGGAGGCCGAGACGGATGTCTATCGACTCTCCTCGAAAACCCACATCGATGTCCCGTTCGAGGTAGACGGTGGGACGGTTCATGGACTGTTCAGCCACCCGACCCCGCCCGTCTTCGACGGCCCGAACAACTTCAACGGGCGGTGGAATCACGACGAGGTGCGGTTCTTCGCGGATTACGTCGCCGGGGCGGACTACATCTACGACGACAGCGGGAGGAAGGGTGGACTCGCGGACGACGCCTCGTACGTCCTGATGGGCGATATGAACGCCGGTCCGGGGGATGAACCACTCGATCCGGCGACGAAGTACTTCATCGAAAACGACGATTTCACCACCCGACGTCTGCCGACGAGTCCGGGTGGCGCACAACGAGGCAACCCGTACGCGACCGCCACCTTCGATGCCAGACCGAAAGTCGATTGGGTCCTTCCGTCGCCGGATCTCTCGTTGCGGTCGTCCTCAGTCGTCTGGCCGAGCAAGAACGCATCCAAACGCGGGCTCGGCGAGGCCGTCGACACTGCGTCGGACCACCGGATGGTCTGGGCAGATATCGACAACCGGCAGCGAGGGGCCTCCGGACGACCATCACGATAACCGATTCGACCATCCGTTCATCGTCCAATACTGGAACGATTCTATACTGCGTCCGGTGGATATCCGCTGAAGCACGTCGGTTGCTCCGCCACTTCTCTTCGCTACGGCTCTGCTGGAGCAACTATGTCGGCGATCTGAGAAAAATCCGCCTCGCACTACTCCACGGTGTTCCGGATCGAGAATCACGTCGTCCGAATCCTGCACATCGGGTCATCGATCGAACGATTTCGATATGCAACGCCGAGGCTCATCCCTCCGATCTCGTGTCCGCGATCGAAGATGCGCTGGACGAACGCAAGCCAGTCACCGCCTGTGCGTCCGGGTGGTCACCCGAGCAGAACACCTTCGACGAATCGATGTACAAAATCCGGTGATCAGGTGAATCAAAACGGGCGGCGAGCACCCGTGACACACTGATCCCGCACCCCCGGGCGTCGTCGACCGGCCCCAGCAGCCCGTACTGTTAAGGTTGCGTGTGTGATAGCGTTAGCATGGCCGCCTACGGCCGGCCGACCCTCCGGGATCTGTTCGACGACTCGCCCACCCCCCACATCGCCCACCCGCCGCGGACCCACCATCGGGAGTTCTACGTCGCCACCGACGGGTCCTTTCGCGCCGCGGGTGGCGGCCTCGGCGTCGTGATCGAAACCCGCGACGGCGAGCGCGTCGCACGGCTCTCGATTCCCGACGACCCGCCGGACAACAACGTCGCCGAGTACCGCGCGCTCCATCTCGGCCTCGACGTGCTCGCCGCGCGCACGCCGCCGGGGACCCGCGTGGGCGTCCTCGTCGATCACGATGCGCTCGCGGCGAACGCGAACCGGACTGTGCTCGCCGCCCGCCGCTCGGACTGGCGAACTCACCCGGTGTCGGTCCCCGCGGATTCGCGCCACCACTGGCGCGGGATCCGGGCACGCCTCCGAGAGTTCGGGGCGTGTCGCGTGGCGCGCATCCAGAGCGGCGAGAACCCTGCCCATCCGCTCGCCAACGCTCCAGACCAGTACGGCCACGTCAACGACGAGACCAACCGGTGTGTGCGCCCGATCCCAGCCGTCGACCGCCGCGAGGAGGTCCCACCACCCTCGCGTGCCGATCGCCCCGCCAGCGATTGAGGCGGCGTCGCTCCGTGACCGGGTTGCCGGCGTCGGACCGATACGGCGACGCTGTCGGTCGTTGGCCCGGCAAATGCAACCCCCGAACACAACCGGGCGGCCCATGAACCTATAAGAGATGCGACCGAAGGGAGGGACACGAATGCGAACGGGAGTGGGTACATCGTATGGCGGTTGACGCCGGTGGTACGGACGGGCCCCCGCCCGTCGCCGACGACCTGATCCTCGTCTCGAACCGCCAGCCGTACACACACAGCTACGAGCACGACGACGCGGGCGAGCGGACCATCAGCGTCAACCGGCCCGCCGGCGGGCTCACGGCCGGACTCGATCCCGTGATGCAGGAGACCGACGGGACGTGGGTCGCGTGGGGCGACGGCGAGGCCGACGCCGACGTCACCGACGAGAACGGTGAGGTCCGGATGCCGCCCGAGTCCGAGGCCTACACCCTCAAACGCCTCTGGCTCTCCGAGGAGGAGGTCGAGGGCTACTACTACGGCTACAGCAACCGGGTGCTCTGGCCGCTGTGTCACGGCGGGACGATGAAGACCGAGTACGTCGAGCGGTTCTGGCAGCGCTACCAACAGGTCAACGAACGCTTCGCCGAGGCGGTCGCGGAATCGGCGAGCGACGATCCCCTCGTGTGGTTTCAGGACTATCACTTCACGCTCGCGCCGCGCGCCGTGCGCGACGCGCTCGACGACCCCTTCATCATGCATTTCTGGCACATCACGTGGCCTGGCTGGGACACGTTCCGGGCGTGCCCGCAGGGTCAGCAGCTGCTGGAGGGGCTCCTCGGGAACGATCTCTTGGGGTTCCACGTCGAGCGCTACTGCGAGAACTTCCTCGACTGCGTGGATCGGGCCTTGGAGGACGCCTTCATCGACGAGGAGGGCGGCCGGATCAACTACGAGGGCCACACTACTACTGTTCGAGCGTTCCCGCTCGGGATCGACGCCGAATCGATCCGTGAGGAGAGCGCGGCCGCCGACGCGTCGTTCGAGGCCGACATCCGCTCGACGTACGACATCGGTGCCGACACGACGATGATCGTCGGCGTCGACAGGCTGGATTACACCAAGGGGATCGTCGAGCGCCTCGAAGCGCTCGAACGGCTCTGGGAGACCGAACCCGAGTACCAGGGGACGGTGACGTACGTCCAGAAGGCGAGCGAGAGCCGGTCGTTGATCCCCGACTATCAGGACCTCCAGCAGAACGTCCGGGAGACGATCGAGCGGATCAACGACCGCTTTGGAACCCCGGACTGGCAGCCCGTGGTCTACATCGACGAGTTCATCCCCCAGTCCGAGCTCTGCGGGCTGTATCGCTACTCCGACGTCATGTTGGTGAGCGCGGTCCGGGACGGGATGAACCTCGTCGCGAAGGAGTACGTCGCGGCGCAGGTCGACGACGACGGCGTGTTGGTGCTCTCGGATCAGGCCGGCGCGCACGAGGAGCTCGGCGAGCACGCGCTCACGATCAACCCCTACGACACCGAGTCGTTCGCCGACACCATCCAGCAGGCGCTCGCGATGGCTCCCGACGAGCGCCGCGACCGGATGGCCGCGCTGCGCGAACAGGTCGCTGCCCACGACCTTTACGCGTGGATGGACGACGTGTTCGCGACCGCCCGCGACCTCCGCGAGCAGCGCGATCACGATGGCGGGTGAGTCGACCCGCGGTGACGGATCCGAAGAGAGCGTCGGGACGAACGCCGGCAACGACGGTCGTCCGCCGGCGCTGTTCGACGGCGGCGAGCCGCTCGCGACGATCGCCGATCGGCTCGCCGCCGCCGACGGACTCTCCTTCTGTACGGACTTCGATGGCACGCTCTCGGCTATCGAGGAAGACCCCGACGCACCCGAGATTTCACCGGAAAACCGCGAGATGCTCCGGACGCTCCGCGATCACGACCGGGTCCGGGTGGCGGTCATCAGCGGCCGGGAGCTCGCCGACCTTCGATCGCGCGTGGGGATCGAGGGGATCGCGTACGCCGGCAACCACGGTCTCGAAGTGTTCCACGACGGCGAGACGACCGTGCATCCGGTGGCGAACAAACGCCAGCACGATCTCGAACGCATCGTCGACGACCTCGACGACCGGCTCGCGGACACCGACTGTTTCGTCGAGGACAAGTCGGTGAGCGCGACGATCCACTACCGCGCGGCCCCCGAGCGAGCCGAGGCGGTCCAGAACGCAGTCGAGGAAACCGTCGATCGGATCGCACCGGGTGGGTTCGAGCGCTCGACCGGTAAGGAGATCGTGGAGCTCACGCCGGCGGTCGCGTGGGACAAGGGCGCGGCGCTCTCGCTGTTGACCGCGGATTTCGAGGGATGGCTCCCGATCTACGTCGGCGACGACACCACCGACGAGGCGGCCTTTCGCGAACTCGGTGATCGAGGGATCGGCATCCACGTCGGTACGGGTGAGGACACCGCGGCGGACTACCGGATCGACGACCCGCCAGCGGTCGAGCGGCTGATCGACTGGTTCTGTACTGAGGGGCTCGCTACGTTCGATCGACCGTCGTCTGGCTAAGACGATCCATCGACCTCCTCGCCGTCCGCACCCGGCGGACACACCGACGGAGGGAGTGGCTGTCGTCGGTCGAGGACCGAGTACCCTCACCGGCACGCGCCGCCCGGAGACTTATGTCCTCAGCAGTCGATAACAGTTGTATGGGACTCTCGGACCTACTCACGTCGAAGCGATCGGGCCTCGTCAGCGCGGTTTCGATGCTGGTTGAGGCCGGGCTGGCGCTGTACCGTGGTGACAAGAAGATCGCGGCGCTCCTGTTGGGCGCGGCCGCGCTCGCGTACCGCTGGAGCTTCGTCGGGGCGATCGCTGAGATCCTCATCCGGGCGTACCAGCGGCTCCGATAGCCACACGCATCGCTCGTCCTCCAGTTGACCGATAGAACAGGGCTGATTCGTGACGACTCGGCGTTTACCGATCGTCAGTTCTACGCGCCGGCTTTCTCGATCGCGGTTTCGAGTTCGTCGCGCTGAGTCACGCCGATGAACCGCTCGACCACGCCATCGTCGTTCTCGATCACGAGCGTCGGCAGCGAGCGTACCTGGTACTCGTTGGCGACCTCCTGATCGGCTTCGACGTCGATCTTCTCGAACTCGACGTCACCGTTCAGATCCTCTTCCATCTCCTCGAGGATCGGGTCCTGTGTCTTGCAGGGGCCACACCAGTCCGCGTAAAAGTCTTTCAACCGAACAGTCATGCGTTCCCGCTAAGGTAGGCGTGCCGCGCGCATAAGCGTTTCCCACCCGTGCGTTCCGGTCGCCCTCGCGTCCGTCCACACCACCCGAGCACGCCGCGGCACACGACGAAAGGCTTAGGCCCGCGGCTCGCGGAGGAGAGATATGAGCAGCGGCGAGAACTCCGGCGGACTGATGTCGAGTGCGGGTCTGGTCAGGTACTTCGACGCCGAGGACCGGAACGCCATCCGAGTCGATCCGAAGACCATCGTTGCGTTCGGCGTGGCGTTCGGCGTCCTGATCCTCGTGCTGAACGTGCTGTAACGCGGCACCGTCCTTTCTGCCTTCCACACCTCTCCATGACTCTCACAGCCGGCGTGATCGCGGTCCAGGGCGACTTTCGGGAGCACGCTGCCGCCATCGAGCGCGCGGCGCGCGCCCACGGCGAGCGCGTCGAAACGGTCGAGATCCACACCGCGGGCACTGTTCCGAAGTGTGACCTCCTCCTGCTCCCCGGCGGCGAGTCCACTGCCATCTCGGCGCACCTCCATCGCGAGGGGATCGCGGCGGAGATCGAGGCCCACGTCGCGGCCGGCAAACCCCTCCTTGCGACATGTGCGGGGCTGATCGTCGCCGCCGCCGATGCGGGCGACGACCGGGTCGACACGCTGGGGTTGATCGACGTCACCGTGGATCGCAACGCCTTCGGCCGCCAGCGCGACAGCTTCGAAACCCATCTCGACGTCACAGGATTGAACGAACCGTTCCCGGCGGTGTTCATTCGAGCACCACAAGTCGCGTCGGTCGGCGACGCGGACGTGCTCGCGTCGTTCGACGGTCATCCCGTCGCGGTCCGTGATGGACCGGTTGTCGGGACCGCGTTCCACCCCGAGCTCACCGACGACGCCCGCATCCACGGCCTCGCCTTCTTCGAGACCGTCACGGTTTGAGCGAAATCGCGCGACCGGCGACAGCCGCCTACCGCTCGGGCGGTGCTATCCTACCGCCGGCAGTGACAGACTTTTCATCGCGCGCCACGTCGAAGAGCTATGCACGCCCACATCGACGCGGTCCGTGTCGCGGGCACGCCCTCCGGGCCGGTCCCCGTCGTGCTCCTCGCGAGCGACGGCGAGCCCGACCTCTTGCCGATCTTCATCGGGTTCAACGAGGCGACCGCGATCGCCCGTGGTCTCGACGCGATCGATATCGGCCGGCCGCTGACCCACGATCTCCTGCTCGACGTGGTCGAGGAATTGGGTGGTCGGGTCGACCGCGTGGTGGTCGACGCGATCGAGGAGAGCGACGAGGGCGGCGGGACCTACACCGCGAACCTCCACCTCGACACGCCGCGCGCGGACGCCGTGATCGACGCCCGGCCGAGCGACTCGCTCGCGCTCGCCGCGCGGACCGGTGCCGACATCGAGGTCGATCCGGGCGTGTTCGACGAGGGCGGTCGACCGCGCGAGACCTTCGAGGAGCTCCAGGACATCCGCGAGGTGGACGAGCTGTGAGCGACGATCGCACTGCCACTGACACGAAACCGGCCGAAGAACCTGTGCTCGACGAGCTGTTCGCGGTCATCGAAGAACGCCGAGACACCCTCCCCGAGGGATCGTACACGGCGTCGCTGTTCACCCACGAGAAGGGTGAGAACGCCGTGCTCGAAAAGCTGGGTGAGGAGAGTACGGAGCTCGTGCTCGCGGCGAAGGACGACAACCAAGAAGAGCTTCTCCATGAGAGCGCCGACATCGTCTATCATCTGCTCGTGTTGCTCGCGATGAAGGATGCGGACGTCGCGGATCTGCGCGCGGAACTGCGCGAACGGCGGTAGCCCCGCTCAGAGGAGTCCGGCGATTGCCCCGCCGATCGCACTTTCGAGCCCCGAAACGATCGCGACGACCAGCCCGACGAGGAGCGCGCCGCCGCCGAGCAGCCCGCCGAGCGGGCCACCGGCGAGGCCGGCACCGATCGTGATCGCGATACCGAGGACGATTGCGAGCACGATCCCGCCGATCGACCCCGCGAGGAAACCGTGCCACGCGCCGTTCCCGATGCCGCCACCGGCGATGTAGCCCGCGACGAACCCCGAAATGATTCCGGCGACGAGCGGGCCGATCCCGATCGGCGCACCGACGATCCCGAGCACGATGTGAACGAGAAATCCGATCCCGACCGCACGCCAGTTCGTCATATGGGGAGTAGTCGGTGTCGTGGTATATCTGTGTCGGCGACAGTGAGTGCGGGCAATGAGATCCTACCTCGGCCGCTCGCCGCCGACTGACGCGTTTTTACGTTCGTACGTGCTATCGCCGGCCATGATTTTCGAGGATCTGCCGACGACGCCCACCGCGGAGGAGCTGATCGACCGGGCGTTCTCGCGGGCGACGCGGGCGGGTCGGGCGAAATCCGGGCTTGAGGCCCAGCAGTCGATGCTCCAGACCGCGGCGAACGTGCTTTCGGACAATCTGGAACACGTCGTGACGAGCTGGCCGGATTTCGACACCGTCGAGCCCTTTTACTACGAGCTCGCCGACTCGCTCGTCGATGTCGATGCCGTTCGACAGAGCCTCTCGACAGTCGGGTGGGCGAGCCAGAAGACCGACGAGATCAAAAACGAGTATCAGGGCCGGCTTCGCGGCGACACCGAAACCGCGCGCAAGCACAGAAAGCAGGCGTTTGCCCGGCTCGCGGACGTGGTGGAGGACGTCGCCGACGATCTCGATCGCCTCGGCGAGGCGCGCAACGATCTCCGCGCGCTCCCCGACATCCGCCCCGACGAGCCCACGATCGTGGTCGCGGGCTTTCCGAACGTCGGCAAGTCCTCCTTTGTCAATCACGTTACGAACGCCCGCCACGAGATCGCGTCGTACCCCTTTACTACTACCCGAGTCGGCGTTGGCCACCTCACCCGCGACCACATCCGCTACCAGCTCGTCGACACTCCGGGACTACTCGATCGCGACTCGGGCAAACGCAACGACATCGAGCTCCAGGCCGAGAGCGCGCTCACTCATGCTGCTGACTGCGTGCTCGTGTTCGTCGACGCGAGCGAAGCGTGTGGCTATCCGCTTACCGACCAGCACGCGCTCGAAACCGCCGTCCGCGAGCGCTTCGACGTGCCGGTGCTCACGGTGTGCTCGAAGGCCGACCGCTCGCGCGATCTCGACGCCGATCACTACCTGAGCGTCGAGGAAAGCGAGGGGATCGAGGAGCTGATCGACGCGGCGGTCGACGCGATCGGCTACGAACCCGACCTGCCCTGACGACGGCCCCAACCGCGACGTTTTCACCGCCAGCCGCCGAACTGCCGCCATGCACTTCGATCAGCGTACCCAGCGCGCGCTCGCCGACGCGGGGCTCTCGACCGACGAGGTTCGTGCGGCGAGCGAGGCGGTCGTCGCGGCCACGAACGACGCTGCCGACGAGCTGGAGACCTTTTTCGACGGTCTCGATACGGTCTACTCCGACATGGACCAGGCCCACAGCGCAAGCGAGTTCCCCGAGCACGGCGTGGAGTATCTCGATCTGTTCACCCACGCCGACGACATTCGGGGCTATCTCAGGTTTGGGACGTGGGGCGTCCCGGTCGAAGGTGGGCGCGTGCTCACCGAGGACGTGGTCGAACTCTCGCTTGGGCCCACGATCCACGATCGGGTGCGCTTCGCGGCCGATCGCGACGCGCTGCGGTAACCTGACCACCCGCTCCGCTACCGCTTTTTCGACTCGTCGTTCTGGCGGAGATATCGCCACGCTGCGAGTCCGACGCCGCCGACTGCCGCGGGTACGCCGAACCCTGGTCCTGCACCAGCGCTCTCCCCGTTAGTGGTTTCGTTGCTCGCTGTTTCGGCCCCGTCTGCCGAACCAGTCGTCGCTGGCGCGGAGCCGTTCGCGGTCGCTGCGTTGCGGTCCGTCGTCGCTTCGGTGGTCGATTCCGGTACCGGGCCGGCGCGGTCGGGGAACGTGTAGAGATGTGCCTGGGGAAGCTCGCCGTACTGGTTCCAGCTACAGCCCACGAAGAACTCCCCGGGGACCGCGAGCACGGTCGCCCAGAAGCTCGTGTCCTCGGTCCGTCGCCAGGTGGCGATCTCCTCGGGATTCGCGGGATCGCTCACGTCGTGGATCTTCACGCCGCCGCGGTACCACGACGAGTAGAGCCGGCCGTCGGCGAGATCGAAGTTGTGGGCGGTGGTCCAGAGTCCGCCGTAGCTCGGGGCCGGCGTCGGTGGGGCGTCGATCGTGGCGAGCTCTTCGGGATTCTGCGGCGATTCGATGTCCCAGAGCGTGATCCCGCCCGGTCCGCCCTCGCCCTCGACGGCCCACGACTCGACCCCGACACCCATGACGGCGGCGTCCTCGTCGACGGTCACGTAGTGTGAGTTGCCCGGCGGGACGAGCTGTGCGCGCCGGAGCGCCTCGCCCGAGAGCGACGCGAGTTCGTCGGGCGCGAGCCCCCCGATTCTGGTGATCGCGGTCGGATTCGACGGGTCGCGCACGTCGACCAGCCACGTGCCGGCGTCCCAGTGGGCGATGTAGGCTATTCCGTCCTGTACCCAGATGTCGTGGACCGTCGCGGGAAACAGAGGAATCCCTCCCCAGTTCGGCTCGTCGAGGATCGACCACCGGCCGACGCGCTCGGGCTCGTCGTTCGCGATGTCGACGATCGTCATGCCCACCGTTTCGCCGTCGAACTGCGAGAGGTACGCCCGCCCATCCGTGAGAAAGGCGTTGTGGATGGCGTAGTCGGTCTCGTGGACCGCGACTCGCTTCGGGCTTGCGGGATCACTCACGTCGTAGAGCACCATCGCGTTGAGCCCCGCACCCGGGTTCGCCGGACCGACCACGATCAATCGGTCGCCATCGAGTTTGGCGTCGCGGATGTCCGTGAGGGGGCCGTTCTCGCGGTCGGCGAGCAGGCCTCGGCGGTCGGCGAGCACTCGCGGATTTTTCGGATCGCTCAGATCGACGACGCCGAACCCGGTCGTGGCGGCGAGAAAGGCCGTCCGGCCATCGTCGCCCACGACGACTTCGGTCGCGCCGTCGAGCGGGACGCGCCCGAGCGGTTCGTACGCCGACTGTGCGATCGAGCGCCGGGTGACGGCCGGCAGCGCGAGCGTCCCGGCCGCAGCGCACAGTAGATCCCGGCGTCGCATACGCGGTCTTCGGTCCAAAACGGGTATGGGTTGTGGTTCCGGCGACCCGCCGACTTCTCTCGAATCCGGAGAGGGCTTTTGTTCGTCCCGGCGGTACTGTGGCTCGCATGGGGAAGATTGCCATCGACGAGGCGGCAGGGAGCGAGATGGGCGACGCCGATCGACGCAGTCTGTCGGAGCCACTCGACACCGCGGACCTCGCCATGAATCACTACGCGCTGGGGCCCGGCGAGGCGTTCTCGGGCGGGCTCCACGCACATCTCGATCAAGAGGAGGTGTTCTACGTTCAGGAAGGGACCGCGACGTTCGAAACCAAGTCCGAGGCCACTGCCGACAGCGATCTCGTCGAGGTGACTGCCGGCGAGACGATTCGGTTCGCGCCCGGTGAGTTCCAGCAGGGCCGCAACGAGAGCGACGAGCCCGTGGCCGCACTGGCGCTCGGGGCACCGAAGGAGTCGACGGAAGGGCGCGTGCCTCAGCCCTGTCCCGAGTGTGGCGAAAGCGACGTGCTCGCGATCACGATGACCGACGACGGAATGGGGCTCGAATGCCCCGAGTGCGGCGCGGCGATCGACGCCGACATCTGAGCCACACCGATCGACCCCGCTGTTGTTCTCACCCGCGGTGATCGGCCGGATCACCCGTCCCGCCGGTGAGCGCGCTCGCGAGCGCGCCCCGAACCACGACGTCGTCGCCGAACTCGGTGAGTCGGACCTCGGGGACGTTGGTCATCACGAGATCGTCGAGCCGGTCGCGGATCGGATCGACCACGAGTTCCTCGTTGTTGAGCGCGACCGCCCCACCGACCGAGATCACGAGCGGCGCGTAGGCGTGGACCACGCCCGCCACGCCCATCGCGTTCCACTCCGCGAGGCGGTCGACGACCCGTTCGGCGAACGCGTCCTCGCGGGCGTGGGCGAACACGTCGACGGCGTCGAACCCTTCCTCGTCGATCGGGAGGGCGGTCGCGGGTCGGTCGGCGTCGTTCCAGAGCAACCGCGCGTACGCCGGGATGTTCGCCCCCGAGCAGTACGCTTCCCAGTGACCGTCGTGGCCGCAGCCACAGGTCAGCCGTCCCTCGGGATCGACGGCGTAGTGGCCGACCTCGCCCGCGTTGCTGTCCCACCCTTTGAGGACGGAGCCGTCGACGGTGACGCCAGCCCCGATTCCGCTCGAAATCGTGAGGTAGACCATGTCGTCGGGGTTGCGCTCGGCGTGATACCGCTCGCCGATCACCCCCGCGGCGACGTCCTTGTGGAGGTGGACTCGATCCGAGTTCACGAGGTTCGCGATCGGCCCGGTGAGCGGGACGGTGTCGACCGCGATGTTCGTTGGCTCGACGATTCCCTCGGTGGGGTCGAGCCGGCCGGCGGCGGCCACCCCGACCGCCTCGATCGCCCCCGGGGACGCGTCCGCCGCCAGACACGCCTCGCGGAGACAGTCGAGTATCGCGTCGGTGACCGGGAGCCCCGTAGAGAGATCGGGTGGGACCGGCCGCTTGTCGCTGCCGCGGATCTCGCCGTCAGCGTCGGCGACGACCGCGCGGACGTTCGTCCCCCCGAGATCGACGCCGGCGTACCTCGCCATACGTCGGCAACGCCGCTCCTCGTCTTAACTCATCGGCATTGGGCTCGCACCGGCGGATGGAAGCCCCCTGGGGACGAACGTGGCCACATGATCGATCCCGATCTCGCCGGTCGAACGGCGCTCGTCACCGGCAGTGCGAAAGGCGTCGGCCGCGAACTCCTGCTCGCGCTCGCCGACTGCGGTGCGTCGGTCGCCGTCCACTACAACACCAGCGCCGACGCCGCGAGCAAGGTGGCCGACCGCGCCCGCGAGCACGGCGTCGACGTCACGACCGTCCAGGCCGACGTGACCGACCCCGACGCCGTCGACGACCTCTTTTCCGCCGTCGAGAACGATCTAGGGAGCGTGGACGTGCTCGTGAACAACGTGGGTGCGTTCGCGCCGACCCACTGGGAAGAGATCGACTTCGAGACGTGGAACCGGGTACTCGAAACCAATCTGAACGGGACCTATCTCTGTTCGAAGCGCGCGCTGGATGGAATGCGCGCGGCCGAGTGGGGCCGGATCGTCAACGTCGGCTACGCGAGCGCCGACCGACTGCTCGTCAGCCCGCAGAACTTCCCCTATTTCGTGGCGAAGGCGGGCGTGCTGATGTTCACTCGGATGCTCGCTGCCGACACCCAGGACGAGGGAATCACGGTGAACGCGGTCTCGCCGTATGTGGTCGAAAACTCCGACGTATTTCCGGACAGCCTGCCTCGTGGGCGATCGGCATCGTTCGAGGACATGTGCCAGGCGATGCTGTTCTTTCTCGAAGACGACAGCGACTACCTGAGCGGCCAGAACGTCGCTGTCGACGGTGGGTGGCGGCCCGAGCGGGTCTAACTAGTTCCCCTCGATCGCGTCGATCACCATCGCGGCCGCGACGATGGCTTCCTTCGGGACGTCGCTCGCGTCGTCGATTCGGACGACGTACTCGTCTTTCAGCGAGAGCTTGCCCTCGATACTTCCGACGTGATCGCCGTCGGCATCGGTGATCTCGTATTTATGAGGGAGGATCGAGAAGACGTCGCTGAAGTACCGAAGTGCCTCGACGAGCGTGCTCTGTGAGGTGATCTCGGCGATGACCGACTCTGTATCCGGGTCTCGGAGCTTCCACCGATCGGTGAGCAGCGTGTAGTTCTCGTCGAGAACGACCACCGGCTCGCCGGTCGCGTCGTCGGTGAGGGTGTAGTTGCCCGCGACGTCGAGGATCCCGCCGGCTTTCACGGTGAAGACGGGATCGCCGTCCGGCCCTACGAACGGGAACTCCTCTTTCATCTTCAGCATCTTCTGTTTGCCCTGAAGCACGAGCTCCCCTGCCGAGTCGTACGCCCGGTACTTGTTCCGAAACAGCGACTGAACCACCCGGTACTCGTCGCCGGTCAGCTCGATCCCCACGAGGGAGTCGGTGCTCACCATACGCTCGCCTCGGCGACGACCATCAAATACGTATCGGAGGGGCTTCATCCGATCCGTTCGTGAACGGGGCAGTCGCTGTGATTCGGGCCGCGACCGACAAGGTTTCACCGTCCGCGCCCCCACCGAAACCAATGAGTAAGGACGTCATCGAGGTCCGCGGCGCGGAGGAACACAACCTGAAAGACCTCGACGTCACCATCCCACGCGAGGCGTTCACGGTCGTCACTGGCCTCTCGGGCTCGGGCAAATCCTCGCTCGCCTTCGAGACCGTCTACGCCGAAGGCCAGCGCCGATACATCGAGAGCCTCTCGGCCTACGCCCGGAACTTCCTCGGTCAGATGGACAAGCCCCAGGTCGAGAACGTCGAGGGACTCTCGCCGGCGATCTCGATCGACCAGAAAAACGCCGCCAACAACCCCCGCTCGACGGTTGGCACAGTCACGGAACTCCACGACTACCTCCGACTGCTCTACGCTCGCATCGGCACGCCGCATTGTCCGGAGTGTGGCCGCGAGGTCGGCGAACAGTCCGCCCAGCAGATGGTCCGGCGGATTTTAGAACTTCCCGAGGGGACCAGAGCGAAGATCGCCGCACCGGTCGTCCGCGACCAGAAGGGAGCCTTCGAGGACCTGTTCGACGAGCTCGTGAGCGAGGGGTACTCCCGCGTCGAAGTCGACGGCGAGACGTTCGACCTCGCGACCGATCGACCGGATCTCGACGAGAACTACGATCACACCGTCGACGTGGTGGTCGACCGGGTGAAAGTGAGCGAGGACGCCCGCTCGCGGATCACCGACAGCGTCGAAACCGCCCTCGAAGAGGCCGAGGGCGTGCTCAAAGTGTTCCTGCCCGACCCGCCCGCCGAGGTCGACATCGGTGGGTCGACGGCGCGAGCGACCGGCGACCTTGCGGGGGAGACCGACGAGCGGTCGGTCGTCGAGTTCTCCGAGGCGCTCGCGTGTACCCACTGCGGGATCGACATCTCCGAGATCGAGACTCGGTCCTTTTCGTTCAATAGTCCGCACGGTGCGTGTCCCGAATGCGAGGGCATCGGCGAGGCCAAGGAGGTTGACGAGGAGCTCGTGATTCAGAACCCCGAAAAACCGCTTCGCGAGGTGTTCGAGCCGTGGAGCTACTCCCGATCGTACTACCAGACGCGACTCGATGCCGTCGCGGCCCACTTCGGACTCTCGCTCGATACGCCGTTCGCCGATCTGGATTCCGACATTCAGGAAGCGTTTCTGTATGGTACGTCCGAGCAGGTGGTCTTCGAACGGCGGACGAAAAACGGCACCCGGCGGAAGGAAAAACGGTTCGAGGGCGTGATCCCCAACCTCGAACGCCGCCACGTCGAGACCGAGAGCTCGGGCACGCGCGACCACATCGAGAAGTTCATGGCGACCACGACGTGTCCGGCCTGTGACGGGACCCGGATCAAGCCCGAGAGCCGCGCCGTTTTGATCGACGACACGCCGATCACCGCAGTCAATCGGCTGTCGATCGGCGATGCGCTCGCGCACTTCGAGGGGATGGAGACCGACATGACCGAGCGTGAGCGAACCATCGCCGAGGAGATCCTGAAGGAGATCCGCGCCCGGCTCGGGTTCATGTGCGAGGTCGGGCTCGAATATCTCACGCTCGATCGCCAGGCGGCCACCCTCTCGGGCGGCGAAAGCCAGCGCATCCGGCTCGCCACCCAGATCGGTTCCGGACTCGTCGGGGTGCTTTACGTGCTCGACGAGCCCTCGATCGGACTCCACCAGCGCGACAACGACCGACTCCTGAACACCTTGGCGGAGCTCCGCGACCTCGGCAACACCCTGCTCGTCGTCGAACACGACGAGGAGACGATGCGCCGGGCCGACGAGGTCATCGACATGGGGCCTGGTCCCGGCAAGCGCGGCGGCGAGGTCGTCGCCCAGGGACCCGTCGAGGAGATCAAACGCGCCGAGAGATCGATCACGGGCGACTATCTCAGCGGTCGGAAGGCGATCCCGGTGCCCGAGGAACGACGCGATCCCGACGACGAACTCGTGATCCGGGGCGCGCGCCAGCACAACCTCGACGATCTCGACGTGTCGATCCCGTTGGGTTGTTTCACCGCGATCACCGGCGTATCGGGCTCCGGAAAGTCGACGCTCATGCACGACGTGCTCTACAAGGGGCTCGTGCGCGAGATGAACGACAACCGCTCCGTCGATCCTGGCGAGCACGATGCGATCGAGTACGACGGGATCGAAACTGTCAGGTTGATCGATCAGTCGCCGATCGGCCGGACGCCGCGCTCGAACCCCGCGACTTATACTGGGGTGTTCGATTACGTCCGCAAGCGCTTCGCCGAGACCAAACTCGCCAAACAGCGTGGCTACGAGAAGGGCCGTTTCTCGTTCAACGTCAAAGGCGGCCGGTGTGAGGCCTGCGGCGGCCAGGGCACGGTCAAGATCGAGATGAACTTCCTCTCCGATGTTCACGTGCCCTGTGAGGAGTGTGGTGGCGCGCGCTACAACGATGAGACCCTCGACGTGACGTTCAAGGGGAAAACCATCGCGGACGTGCTCGACATGTCGATCGAGGAGGCCTACGACTTCTTCGAGGCCGACACCAGGCTCGAACGCCGGCTCCAGCTTCTCCGGGACGTCGGACTGGGGTACATGCGACTCGGTCAGCCCTCGACCACCCTCTCCGGGGGCGAGGCCCAGCGCGTCAAACTCGCCGAGGAGTTGGGAAAGAAACAGACCGGCGACACGCTCTATCTGCTCGACGAGCCCACGACAGGGCTGCATTCGGCCGACGAGCGCAAGCTCATCGACGTGCTCCAACGCCTCACCGACAACGGCAACACCGTTGTCGTGGTCGAACACGAACTCGACCTCGTGAAGAACGCCGATCACGTGATCGACCTCGGCCCCGAGGGCGGCGAACACGGGGGCGAGATCGTAGCGGCGGATACGCCCGAGGCGCTGACTGGTGTCGAGGACTCCCACACTGGGCGATACCTCCGAGATCTGCTGCCTGGCGTCGACCTGGAGGGGCCGCGAGCGGAACGCCGCGTCGGGGCCGCTGGCGACGACTGACGTTCCCCTTGCGGCACGTCCCGTCGTCGATCACTCCTCGACGAGCCGCGCCACGGCGTCGTAGACATCGCTCCGGTCCAGCGCGGAGCGCACGAGCAGCTGGCCGCCGATGCTCGCCGGGCTGATGACGGTGTCGGCCCCCGCGCGTTCGAGCTTCGGAACGTTCTCACGGTCGGTGGCGGCCGCGACGATGTACACCTCGCTGTTCAGATCCCGCGCCGTCAGCACCGCGAGTGCGTCCTGGGCGTCGTCGTCGGTCGCGACCACGACCGCCCGCGCGTCGTCGATGCGGGCGCGCCGGAGGGTCTCCTCGTCGCTCGGATCGGCGGTGAGAACGTCGACGTCTCGGTCGGCTAGCGTCGACGCCCGCTCGGAATCGGGTGTGATGACGAGGAACTCGGCGGCATCCGTGAGCTCCGCGACCACGGGTTCGGTGAGATCGCCGTAGCCGAGCACCAGCACGTGGTCTTCGAGGAGTTCGAGTTGGCTCCCGGTCATGCGCCCGAGCGCCCGCGAAAAGCGCGCCTCGATCGCGGGGCCCAGCAGCGTCCCGAGCGCGAGCGCGAAACTGCTGGCTCCGAGGAGCACGACCGAGATGCCGAACAGCCGCGCGGCCTGACTCGTCGGCACCGCATCGCCGTAACCGACCGTGCTCGCGGTCGCGATCGCGTAGTAGAACGCATCGATCGGGGTATCGATGGTGGTGAACTCGTCACGGAGCGTGTACGCGCCCACCGTCCCATAAACCTGTGTGGCGACGAGCGCGGCCCCGGCCGCCAGCTGTGATGTCGAAACCGAAAGCTCCCGGTCGAACCGTGTGGCGTTCACGAGCACCACTGGGAACGTCACGATCGAGAGCACGACGAGCGGCACCGACAGCGAACTCGACTGGAGCAGTCCCTGGAGCGCACCCATCGGGAGGAGGATGGTCGTCGCGTACCACGCGACTCGCAGCCGCCGCCGGAGCCCGAGCGCGCTCACGACGAGTAGAAAGCCGGTGAGCGATCCGGTGAAACCGGCGGTTCGCTGTATCCACTCCGGAACGAACTGCCCGAGCGGGCCGACGACGCTCCGCGCACCGATGTTCGCGACCCCGGTCGCTACCGACAGCGCGGCGACGGTCGCGGCGAGGAGGACCGTGAGCCGGCCGCCGTGACGCTGCCAGTACGAACGAACCCACGTGCTGTCCACTCGCGTTGCTACCAGTCCACACCGATAAAACTGGACCGATGCCGCGCCGTGGTCCCGCCCCTCCCATCCGCTCGTTCGTCGATTCGTGGACACCAGAACCGCGACGTTCGAGCCGTCAGACTCGCCAGTACGAAGGGGAGAACACGATGAGAACCGAGAGGATCTCGAGGCGACCGATCCACATCAACAGCGCCATGTAGACCTTCGCGGCCGACGAGAACGGTAGGAAGTTGTTCATCGGGCCCACGACGCCGACGCCCGGCCCGACGTTGCCAAGCGTCGCGATCGCCGCGCTCACCGTCTCGATACCGGAGAGCTCGAGGCCGGTCAGGTGGCTGTCGATGTAGAGGACGATCGTGGAGGCCACGAAGATCACGATGAAGAGCATCACGAACACGAACACGCTCCGGATCGTGTCCTCGTCGGTGGTTCCCGAGGGGAGCTCGATCGGCCGCACCGCCTCGGGGTGGATCGAAGTGAAAAGTTCTCTAGCCATCGCTTTCTGCACGAGATACCACCGGATGATCTTGATCGAGCCCGCCGCGGAGCCGGCCGACCCCCCCAGAAACATCGCGAACAGGAGCACGACCTGGCTCGACTGGTCCCACGTGTTGAAGTCCATGCTCGCGTAGCCCGTGGTGGTCACGATCGCGGCGGTCTGGAAGAGCGCCTGGCGCACCGAGTGCTCGACGTCGCCGGGGATCGTCGCGACGCCCGAAGGGATCTCGTCGAGGCCGACGCCGGCGAACAGCAGGACGGCGAGGAGGCCGCCGACGACACCCATCGCGAGGAGGTACGACCGGAACTCGACGTTGCGAAACAGCCGTCCGGGCTCGCCACGCATGGCGTACCAGAAGAGTGCGAAGTTGGTGCCGGCGACAATCATGAAGACGATCACCGCCCACTGGATCGCCGGCGAGAACGCCTCGACACTCCGCGCTTGCGGCGAGAACCCGCCCGTGGGAAGCGTCGTCAGGGCGTGGGCGACCGCACCATAAAAGTCCATCTCGGGAGCCACGCCGGCGAGGTGAAGTGCGTAGTACACCGCGACCGCGAGCGCCGTGAACCCGACGTAGATGCCCCAGAGCGCCCGAGCGGTGTCCTGGATCCGCGGGGTGAGCTTCTGGATCGAGAGACCGGGCGCTTCCTCGCCGATGACCTGTGCGCCACCGACCGAGAGTTCAGGGAGGATGGCGACCATGAGCACCAGGATTCCCATGCCGCCGATCCACTGAGTGAGCTGTCGCCACAGCAGGATCGACCGGGAGTGCTGTTCGAAGGAAATCTCCGCGAGGACGGTCGATCCCGTCGTGGTGAACCCGCTCATGCTCTCGAAGAAAGCGTTCGCCGGCTGGGCGATCGTGCCCTGGCCCGCGAGCAGGTACGGGAGCATCCCGACCAGCGGAACGACTAGCCACGTGAGACTCACGACGAGGAACGCCTCGCGGTGGCCGAGCTGGGCGTCCGATCGGAGGCGATCGAGAACGACACCCAGCCCGCCCATCGCCGCGATCGTCACGAGAAACGGGACCGGGTCCTCGCCGTAGTAGAGCGCGGCCGCCGCCGGTACGAGCGGCGCGAGCGCCATGTACTTGAGCACCAGCCCGACGAACCCAAGACTCGACTTGTAATCGATGTAGACGTCGAAATCCAGGTTGAGGGCGTCCGTCACCGCACTCAGCCGGTCGGCACTCATGCGACTGTCTGGGTGCCCGTCCGACAAATAAGGGCCTCGATACACGAACCGAGTACCGCCTGGCGGCGAGCGTGTCGACGCTCCTTCCCCGGAGCGTCGCCATCGATTTATGGGACACTCGACACGATACGACGAGCCGCCAACCGAGCTCTTCGGACACGGCTCATCACGACATCGACGGCGCACGCCGAGTACGTCGGCGAACACGCGACCGTCAACCTCGATCGTCCCACTGCCAAACGGCGTGCTGGAGGCCACGACGTTCGGCCGGTCACGAAATCCGAGACGACCGCACGAGTGCCGGCGGCTGCAGGCCGACCGTTTACGGGAGTGCTCTCGAACGTTATCATGGCTTTATGATGGCGGCCGGTACGCAACAGTAGACAACAGTGTGGAGAACGATACTGCCTCGGAGCTATGAGCATGGTCGGTAACGAAAGCACGAAATGAGTTCGGAGAAGCCACAAGGACCGCTCGAACGGGAACTCCGCCGGCTCTCGTCGGTGAGTTCTCTCGGCGATCTCACCCAGCGCCAGCGAACCGTTCTCACCTTCTTCGCCATACTCGCCGCCATCATCGGCGTCTACACGGTGCTCTACAACGTCGGGATGCGGCGGCTGGAAGGCGACGACTACACCCTTTTCCGTTCGTTTCAGACCGTCATCAACACGATGACGACCACCGGCTACGGAGGGGACTCGCCGTGGCAGACGCCGATCATGAACGTGTTCGTGGTCTGGATGCAGCTTTCGGGCGTCGTCATCGGGTTCGTCACGCTACGAATCCTCATCATTCCGCTGTTCGAGCGCGCACCGGTGGTGCTCGACGAACAACTCACCGAGAAGAGCGATCACGTCGTCGTCTGTGAGTACGGTCGTGGACGGGACGTTCTCCTCGACGAGTTCGAACGCATCGGCATCGAGTACGTGCTCGTGGATTCGGACAAAGAGGAGGCCATTGGCCTGTCGAACCGGGGGTACGCGGTTATCGACGGTGACCCGACCGATGTCGAGACGCTGGAGCGCGCATCGATCGAGGACGCTTCGCTCGTGATCTCGGATGCGGGCGACCGGAACACGAGCGTTGCGCTGACTGCGCACCAATGCAACGAGGACGTGCGAGTGGTGTGTCTCACCGACACGCCGGACCGCCGGGAGGCACTCGAACGGGCCGGTGTCGATCGCGTCGTCTGCCCGCCGTCGCTCATCGGTCGACAGTTGGCCGAGAAAGCGTCGACGGATTTCGATCTCTCGGGATCGACGGACGTGCTCGGCGAGAACACCGTCGTCCGAGAGGTCGTCGTGCGGCGTGATGGGCCCCTTCACGACACGCCAGTCGGTGCGACGCCGATCGTCGAAGACCCTCGGCTTACGCTCGTCGCCGCGTGGATCGACGGCGAACTGCGGATCCCGCCCGGCCCGAACGACCGGCTGACGCCGAACGCAGTCCTCGTGGTCGTCGGGGACGCCGAATCCTTCGAGGGGATTCGTGGCGGGACCGCGAACGTGCAGTCCACTGTGACCCACGCGGACGTCATCGTCGCTGGCGTCGGTGTGGCAGGCGAGGCGGCGATCGGACAGCTCCCCGAACGCGCCGACCCAACGACGATCGACGTCCGTGACGATCCCGCGACGGACGTCGTCGGCGACGCCAGCACGCCGGACGTTCTCGAACGGGCCGGCATCGGTGAGGCGACCGCGCTCCTCCTCACCATCGACAACGACGATGCTGCACTGCTCGCCACGGCAGTCGCACGATCGCTCACCGACACTATCGAGATCCTGGTGCGAGTGACTGACGCCGAAAGCGTCCCGAAAGCGTTCGGAGCGGGCGCTGATTACGCGCTCTCCGAACAGCGCACGACCGCACGAACGCTGGCTGCCGACGTCTTCGGCGAGTCAGTGATCAATCCCGTCGGACAGATACGGATCATCCGCACCCCCGCCACACCTTTCGTCGGGCGAACGCTCAGCAGCTCCGAAGAAGACTCCGATCGAGGCTGGGTTCTCCTCGGCGTCGAACGGAACGGGACGTTCCGAACGGACGATTCCGTCGAGATCACGACCAACGATTCGGTCGTCGTCGCCGGAACTGACGCTGCGATCCAAAATTTCGAACGACGAACCGATAGCGCCCGCTGACGGTCCCGACGAACTCGGAGCGGACCGTCGACGATCCGTGTTCGACTGGACGGGACGAACGTTTTCACCCATCGTCGCGTAGCCCTCGCCATGCCCACGATCCACGCCGCGATGCGGAACGGGCTGCTCGTCGCCGTGCGTGACGACGTTGCGGAGCACGACGGCGCGACGACCGATGGAGTGGTGTCCGACGGCGCGGTGCCCGGCGACGCCTGGCGAACGACGCGTCGCCTCGCCGAACACGATCTCGAATGCGTCGCGGTCCATCCCGCATCCCCCGACCGCGTGTTCGTCAGCACGTTCGACGCCGGGCTCCATCGGAGCGAGGACGGCGGAGAGAGCTTCGAACGCGTCGGCCAGGGCACCATCGGCGAGCACGTGATGTCGCTCGCGGTCGATCCCGAGAGTCCGGAGACGGTCTGGGCTGGGACCGAACCGAGCGCGGTCTATCGTTCGACCGACGGCGGCGTGTCGTGGGAACACCGCGAGGGACTCACCGACCTGCCGTCGTCTTCGGAGTGGTCGTTCCCGCCGCGGCCCGACACTCACCACGTCCGGTGGATCGAACCCGATCCCCACGATTCGGGCCATCTCTACGTCGGGATCGAAGCGGGCGCGTTGATCGAGACCCACGACGCCGGCGAGACGTGGGAAGACCGCGTCGAGACCGCGCGCGTCGACAACCATTCTTTGACTACGCATCCCGACGCACCCGAGCGTGCGTGGTCGGCGGCGGGCGACGGCTACGCCGAGACCCACGACGCCGGCGAGACGTGGGTCCACCCCCAAGAGGGGCTCGACCACCGCTACTGCTGGAGCGTCGCGGTCGACCCTGCCGATCCCGACACCGTCCTCCTCTCGTCCGCGAGCGGTCCCCGATCGGCGCACAACACAGACACCGCCGAGAGCTACGTCTACCGCAAGCGCGGCGACAGTCCGACGGCGACCGGCGGCGGCGTGTCGTGGGAGCGCCTCGACGACCGCGGCCTCCCGACCGGCGAGGGCGTCGTCCGAGCAGTGCTCGCGCCGGGTGCTGCGGCGGGCGAGTTTTACGCGGTCAACAACCGTGGTCTCTTTTTCACGACCGATGCCGGCGATTCGTGGACACGACTCGGCGTCGAGTGGCCCGCGGCGTTCGAGTCACAGACGCCGCGCGGTCTCGCCGTGCTCGCTTGATCCGGCAGCGAATGGCCCCTCTGGTAGCGCGAATCAATCCTCGAACTCGGTGCGTTCGGTCGCGGGGGTCGGGTCGTCGCGGTCGTCGTAGAACGCGCGGTAGGTCGCCCGATACCGCGCGAGCTTCCGGTAGAGGAAGTAGCCGAAGAAGCCGTCGTAGAGCACCACGAACGCGAGGAGTGTCACGAAGGTCGGGACGCCGAGCACTGCGGCCGCGATCGACGGGACGAACGTGAGGGTGTTGTACGTCGCGTGGATCAGCGCGGCGATCAGGAGCCCTTTGATCACGATCGGGCCCGCCCGATCGCGGTTGAACTTCGCCAGCCCGAGATAGTAGCCCGCAAAGGCCGAGTAGATCACGTGGCCCGGGCCGGCGATCGCGCGGGCGGGCGTCACGCCGCCGCCGGCACCGAGAATGTTGCCGATGACTGGGGTGCTGACTGCGTCGGTGATGTAGAGGGCGTTCTCGATCGAGGCGAACCCGAGACCCGCGACCGCACCGTACACCGCGCCGTCGATCACCGCATCGAAACGCGAACTCCGGTAGGCGTAGATCCTGACTGCGAGCCACTTCACCGTCTCCTCGACCGGTCCGACCACCAGGTAGAAAAACCAGACCGTTCCCACCACCGGGACCAGGCCGAAAACATCGCTCAAATAGGAGTTGACAAGCGCGGCGAATCCCGCGAACAGCGTCCCGAGCGCGAACGTCGCAGCGAGCAAGGATGGTGGCTCCGCCGACGTGACATCCGTTCGCCAGACGAAGACGACGAGCGCGAGCGCCGGCAGGATCGACAGCAGCGTGAACCCGCCGACGATGGGGTTCGTGACTCGCGTCAGGTCGGTGCTCGACAGCAACAGCCAGAGGATGGCGAGCGACGCGAGCACCAGAATCAGCTGTGCAGTCGCCTGCAACACCCGATAGAGCGTGACCGCGATCCCATCGAGTGGCGATCGCACCTCCCACGTCGTCACATCGTAGAGATCGCGCGTCCCGTCGTCGCGCGCCTGCACTGGATCGTGTCCGTCCACCATACCCGCTTCTCGGTCCCCGGTTCCTAACCGTTGTCCCTGTCCGAAAAATCCATGTGATTATATAACATTATCGCCTTTATGCGTAGATTGATGTGGTTCCGTCGACGAAGCACAGGTCCATGACACCACGAAGCACCTCGCGGGGAATTCTTTACGCGACACTCCCGACCGAGGAGCCGAACGAGGAGGAAAAACCGACGGCAGCGGCGGCGGAAGACGAACCCACGACGGCACGATCGAACGCCGGTCCCGTTCCTGCGGACGACTGATTCGACGGACCCGTTCTCTGCTGGTCGCTCCCGCCGAGCGTGAGCTACACCGACTCGATCTCGACGTACCGTACCTGCACGTCGACCGGACCGGGATCGACGATCGTTCCCGGGACATCGAGTGTCCCGAGTGCACCGTCGATGCGCCGATCGAGCGGCGCGGCGAGACTCGCCGATTCGCTATCCGGTGGTTGGCCGACGACGACGGTCACGTTCGTCGGTTCGCGTGGCGGGACGGGATCGTCGTAGCCGAACTGGACGTCGAGGAGCGTGAGCTGCTCGTACTCGGGTCGATCGAGGAGTTCCTCGACATCGCCCTGAACCTCCTGTTCGAACGCCGCGGTGCGGTAGGAGTCGTAGGTCACGACACCGAGGAACACCGAGAGGACGAGGATCGCCGCCACCAGCGCCCCGACGCGTTTGCGGGTGGCGCGCCGGGCGGTGTCCTCTTTGAACCAGTGGTCGGGTCGGTAGCCCCGATACCAGAGCACCACGAGTGCGGTCACGTTGATCGAGAGCACGTTCACGAGCACCAGCACTGTGGACCCGAGCACGGTCCCGGGCAGTCCCCACGCGATCCCGATCCCGATCACGCCGAGCGGCGGGACGAGCGCGGCCGCGATCATCACCCCCACGATCGCGGCCGACACGCCCGACGCGAGGCTCACCGCGCCCGCGACGCCCGCCCCGAGCGCGACCGCGAGCGAGAGGAAATCCGGGGTGAGTCGCCCTCTGACCTGGCTGATCGCGAGCACGTCGGTGCCCGGCGGGATCACGTTGGTCACCCTCGCGAGGCCGGCGAACGCGGCCGCGGCGACGATCGCGATCGCGAGCCCCACAGCTTGCAGTTTGATCCCCTCACGGAACATCTCGCGATCGTCGACGACGGTGCCGACGGCGGTCGCCATCGCCGGGCCGATCAGCGGCGCGATCACCATCGATCCCACCACGACCGCGGGCGAGTCGAGCAGGAGGCCGGCGGTGGCGACCACCGCGCTCACGATCGTCATGACGAGGTAGGTTCCGGTCGTGGGGACGAGTTCTCGGGCGCGCGCGTGGAGTTCCTCGCGGGCGATCCGTTTGTCGCTGTCCTCGTCGTTCTCGTACCGCTCTTCTAACTTGTCGAATCGGCGTGACACCACGGTTTCGGCATCGAGAACGACGGTGTAAGCGTCCTCGTCGATCCCGGTCTCGCGGAGCCGATCGAGCACCGGCTCGACCGCAGTCGTCGGCAACGGAAACGAAACCACTCCGGTGAACTCCCGGCCGCTCGTCTCCTCGGTCAGCACGTAGTCGATTCCCTCGTCGTCGAGGGTCCGGAGGATCGCCTCGCGCTTGCCCGCCGGGATCGTCACCTGGACCAGTCGCACACGCGGTGCTCTCGGCGGATGGTCAAATATCCGTGGATGTACCGGTGGTCGGCTGTCGTGCTTTCAGTTGTCGAGGCCGGGTATGGTGGTTGGCGCGCGGGAGCGCGTCGAAGACGCGCGACTCGTGCGAGGTCTGCACGAGCAAAGCGAGTGCAGGCTCGTCAGAGCAGAGCTCTGACGGTGGATGACTGAGCAAGCGAACGGAGCGAGCAGTGCGAGCGGAGCGAATCGGTTGGGGAGGGCGTGGCCCGCGGTCTCTCATTTGTGCCGAGATCCGTCACGGATGGCTTGATTCTCGTCTCCAAATTCGAGGCAACGACCTAGCTCCGGCCGAGCGAACGCGACACTCGGTAGGGAGAGTTAACCGATCGCAACTGATACGCCAGTCATGTTCGAGGGACGCCCCAACCGAGGAGCAGAGATCGTCTTCTGCGGTCGGTCGAACGTCGGCAAGTCCACCCTGCTCCGCGAGCTCACGGGTCACGACTTCCAGACTGGACAGAAACCTGGTGTGACGCGCTCACCCGGCCACTACGACTGGGCTCCCGAGGATTTCGTGCCTGTCTCTTATACACATCTCTGATGGCGCGANGGGACGCTGTTCGCGGGATTCGCCGCGCTTGTCAACTCCTATTTGAGCGATGTTTTCGGCCTGGTCCCGGTGGTGGGAGTGCTCGTGATCGACGGCAAGAGCGCCGTCGACATCATCGATCGCCACGCCGATCGCGGCGACATCCCCCACGACGTCGAACTGTTCGATTTCCTCCGCGACGTCGACGTTCCCACCGTGATCGCGGTCAACAAGATGGACAAGGTCGACGACCGCGACGAGCGGCTGAACGCCATTTGTGAGCGCCTCGGTCTTCCGTCGCCGTGGCAGCAGTGGCAGGACACGGTCGCGCCGGTGAGCGCGAAACGCGGCTCTATCGGCCCGCTGACCGACGCGATCGGCTCGCACCTCCACGAGCAGAAACGCGACGATCTCCTGAAGTTCTTCTGAACGTTTTTACTGCGGGGGGTGCGCTCGCTCGTTTCACTCGCTCGCCCACCCCCGTTTGCTCACGGGCGGCGAAGCCGCCCGTTCGCACGGCCAGCGGGACGGCTCCGCCGTCCCGCTCGGCTTGCAAAAACGTTCATTAAAACCCCCGCTCGCTCGCGCTTCGCGCTCACTCGCGGTACAACTGCTGGCGCTCTCCGCGACCGCATCGCACAGCACCGCCCGAGCCCTCGCTCCCTGCGGTCGCTCGCCCTCGATCCACCGAGGACCGCAACCGCACCGCCGCCGCAGCCGCAACCGCATCGCCACCGCAGCCGCAACCGCATCGCCGCCGCAGCCGCAACCGCACCGCCACCGCAGCCGCAACCGCCCAGCAGCAGCCGTGCCGCGTCATCAACCCGTAGATGGAAGGCCGACGAGTGCGTCCATCGATACGTGAGCGGGTACGTCGTCGAGATCAAACCGTCCGCGCGGCGGAGCAGCCGCACCGCCGGCGAGTGGGTCCACGAATCCGGCCCGCACCGGCGGTTCGCATCGAAGGCCCTCGCCTGCGAGTGGGCTCGGAAAGCGAGCGCTGACGGACCGGTCTGGGTGCAGGACGTCCCGGCCCACGATCCGAACCCAGCCGATGGCTACCTCGTTGGCGGCCGGCGCACCGCCGGCTCCCCGGCCACTGCAGGCAGTCAGTCGTCACTCGACGGCGTGTGAGCCGAACACGACGCTTTTGCCCCCATAGCGTGAACCGCGAGCATGGCCGAATCACCGGGCGAGCCAGCGATGAGCCGAAAGCGCGCGGCCCTCGCCGTGCTCCCCTTTCTCCTGATCGGGCTGACGGGGCTCGTGTTCGTCCTCCGATCGGGACTCGATTTGGTGTGGGGGCTCGCCATCCTGCCACCGATCCTGTTCACCTGTGTCCTCGCGTGGATCGCCTTCCGAAGCGGCTTCGCGGATCGATAGCCCGAACGACACGAGCGCGGCGCTATCGGGTCGGTGTATCGAGAAGCGCCGGGGGTGAGATTTGAACTACGCACAGACGTTCCGGGTCGCTCCCTGCTCACGGCTCGTTTCGCTCACCGTTCGCTATCGGAGGCGTTCGCCGTACTCACGCCTCCCACCGCTCGCTTCCCGGGCTGCGTCTGTTCTCATTCAAATCCCACGGCTGTCGCTCACGGATTCGCGTCGTGCGAGCGCGATGAAACGCGCTCGCGGAATTACTCGTCCGAGAAGCGCCGGGGGTGAGATTTGAACTCACGAGTCCGTGAGGACAGTTGCTTTCGAGGCAACCGCCTTGGCCAGGCTAGGCTACCCCGGCTCCATCGACCGTTCGCCCGACGCCACTTTATCGGTTTCGGTCTCGCGCGCATCGCCATCGATAAGCGGCTCGGTTCCGGGAGTGTGCGCATGGACGCCACGGACGCCGATATCGCGGACGCGGGCGAGGACATCGACGCGGTGCTCGACGCGCTTTCGGCGACCGTCATCGCCGATCGTGAACTCTTAGAGACCGTGCTGCTCGGCGTGCTCGCTCGCGGTCACGTCCTACTGGAAGACGTCCCCGGCACCGGCAAGACCCTGATCGCCCGCAGCGTCGCCCGCACGCTCGGCCTCAGCTTCTCCCGCGTGCAGTTCACGCCCGACCTCCTGCCCGCCGACGTGACGGGCACGCACGTCTACAACGAGGGCACCGGCGAGTTCGAGTTTTCGCCCGGTCCCGTTTTCGCGAACGTCGTGCTCGCCGACGAGATCAATCGCGCACCGCCCAAAACCCAGGCCGCACTCCTCGAAGCGATGGAGGAGCGCCAGGTCACCGCCGACGGCGAGACTCACGACCTCCCCGAACCGTTCTTCGTACTCGCCACCCAGAACCCCGTCGAGATGGCGGGCACGTTCGAACTCCCCGAAGCCCAGATCGACCGGTTCCTCGTCAAGACCGCCATCGGCTACCCCGACGAGGCCGGCGAGACCGAACTCCTTCGCCGGCGGGCCGACCGGGATCGCCGGAGTCCGACCGCCGAGGAGGTGCTCTCGGCGGAGTCGGTGCGCGCGCTCCAGAACGTACCCGAGTCGATTCGGGTCGAAGAGGACCTCATCGAGTACATGGTCGCGCTGGCGCGGGCGACCCGCGAGCGCTCCGAATGTGACGTCGGCGTCTCGCCCCGCGGGACCCAGCGGCTGTTCGAAGCCACCCGCGTCCGGGCAGTGCTTTCGGGCCGCGAGTACGTCACCCCTGAAGACGTCAAGCGGGTCGCGCGGCCGGTGCTCGCCCACCGGCTCGTGCTCACGCCCGACGCCGCGGTCGAGGGTGTCGATAAGCGAAGCGTGATCGACGACGTGCTCGACGGCGTGGCGGTCCCGACGGTCTGAGCGACAGCCTGACTTCAGTCCGCAGCAACGAACAGTCCGAAGCACGTGCCAGGGCGCGGAATCGAGTCCAACAGCAGTTGCGACGACGATCGGATGCAACCAGCTATACGACCGGTTGTTCCGCAACAGAATGAGTAAACTTTATGTCATCAGCATTCAATTATCGATATAGATGAATGCAGTTGTGGAATACAATTCGATAAAAAGTATGTCACGCTGTCTCCGTCGATAGAACAACAATGAGTGACAAAGAAAACTTCTTTACTCGACGACGTGTGATCAAAGGGGCTAGCGTCGCCACTGGTATCGGTATCATCGGTGGCGGAAGCCTGTTCTACTCCTCGCAGCCCGCGCTCGCAGCGGTCGGCGACAGCCCGATTTCGGCCTCTGGACTCGACATGACGGCCAACGACGGTTCGGTGACCGAAGTGACGGTCACACCCACGCTCTCGCTCGAATGGTCGAAGTTCAGCTCCGGTATCTCCGGGTTCGATATCGAACTCCAGGTCGCACCGTCCGGTGGAACCCTCACCACGGCGGAGAGCCTGACCGGTGTCAGCGACGGCACGACGACTGGCGTTTCGAGCTACTCCATCCAGAACACCGGATCGAACGCCGATCCGGGCGGAATCGCGGACATCTCGCTCGCCGGTATCGGTCTCGTGAGCAGCGGTGCACTCACCCAATCCGATCTCCCGAGCAACGTGGGTGACGGTGCAACCGCCACGGAAACCGTCGACTTCGCGGTGACGGTGACTGCCAACAGCGCGAGCGGCAGCGGGACTGCCACCGACACGTCGCCCTCTCCCTCCGGTTCGTTCGACGTGACGCTCACCAACGACGCAGGGTCCACTACTGCGACCGGGAATATCTCGACCAGCGGGACCAGCGGGTAACTCGCTCCGTCGCGAGCGACCCCGGGCGACGAGTCCGGTCACTTTTTTTGCATCAAGCAGTCGATCACACACGCGATCCGCAGCCACACCGATACCACATGAATCAGGATACGGCGACTCTCCACACACGAATCGAATCCCGATCGGTCTTCACCAACGTCCTCTCGCTGTCGGGCTACGCCGGTCTCGCCGTTGGCCTGATCCTCGAAGCCTATCGTCTCTACCTCGTGGATTCGGCGATCGGGATGGGCAGTGCCCCCGAGTGGGTCACGCTAGGCGGCTCCTCGCTTCTCGTCGGCTCGATCGTCGCCCTGCAGTACACACGGGTTCTCGACGACGTTTTCGAGGGCTGGCTGGACCTCGTCGTGCTCTGTCTCGTGATCGGGCAGTGGGGGGTACTGGTTTCGTCCTACCTCGACGCGACGATCGGCGGGGCCGGGAGTCCGTACGGGTTTCTGATCATCGCCTGTGCCGGACTGTACGCCCTCGTCGCTGTTCCCATTGCGATCAACTACGCTCGGCGGTGTTGGCCGTCGACCAGCGCTGTCACGGGGTCACGAACCGAGTAATCCCCTTGATCGTCCCCTCGGCCGCACCGGAACGGATCTCCGTCGTCCTGGCACCGACTCACGGCCGGAGCACGACGACCAGCACCACTGCCCCGCACAGCAGCGCGATCGGGACGAGCGCCGTCCCACCGCTCGCGGTCCGGAAGAGTACCATCCCGATCATCGCCGGGATCGCCGCCGTCACGACGCTCGTCCCTGCATGGGCGAGTTCGAGTCGGGTGGTGTCGGCCTCGCGGCCGAGCTCCTCGCCGACGTCGATTCCGAAGGTGGCGACGTCCCACGCGACCACCGCGGCGGCGGTGGCGAACACCACCACGATTGCGGGCGCGCCCACGAGCCCGGCGAGAACGACGCCGCAGAACAGCCCCGCGCCGCCGAGCGTGACGGCGGACCGCCAGCCGCGGACGAGACCGAGTCCCACGAGCACGAATCCGAGGCCCCCGGCCGCGAGCGAAACGGTGCTGACGGCGAGCGCGAGCGTTCCCACGAAGCTCGCGGCCAGCGCGAGGCCAACGCTGATCCGTGCGGGCGCGTCGTCGATCGGCGGCGTGGCGGTCGCGGTCATCCCGGCCCTCCCGCACGGGCGAGCGCCGTCGCCAACGGCTCGTCGCGCCAGTCGAGCGCCGGAACTCCCGCACTCCGGAGGGTCGACAGGCGAAGTCGCCGTTCGGTTCGGGCCAGTCGACGGCCGGGCGTCCCGTCGCTCGTGGGGTCGGGACTCACGGCCGTCACGCGGTGGCCGGCGGCGTCGAACCGCTGGAGGAGACGGACCACGCTGTCGTCACACAGCGGCGAACACACCACGAGTTGAGCGTCGTCCGGCAGCCGGCGGCGGAGGCGTCGCGCCCGGATCGACGGATAAAACGGCGCGTCGGGCGGCGTGGGTGCGAGTGCCGGATGGGTCGCCAGCAGTTCCTGGACCTGGGCACGGTGGGCGGTGCCCGCACCGGGTGCGAGCCAGCACGGCTCGGGCGAGAGCGCCGCGATCCCGACCCGGTTCTCCTCGCCGGTGAGCACGTCGTAGAGCGCGCCGGCAGCCCGAATGGCCCGCTCGACCGCGCTCTCGGCATCGGGGCCGGACGCTCGGTAGGCCTCCTCGCGCGCGTCGATCAGGAGCACGACCGACGCGGCGCGCTCCTCCCGGAAGTCGACGGTGGCGAGCTCGCCGGTTTTCGCCAGCCCGTTCCAGTCGATCCGCGAGAGGGGATCGCCCGGGCGGTACTCGCGGGTGGTGTGGAACGCGACACCGCTCCCGCCGATCTCGGTCAGCACGCGCCCCGGCTGGCCGGTGGTCTGCGCCCGAAGCGGGAGTTCGCCGGCGGCGTCGAGGCTCGGCACACAGGTGATCGGGGTGGCGTCGGCGCGGACCCGTCGCGCGCGCTCGGCCGTCCCGCTGACATCCCGCGCCACCGCGAGCGCGGGCTCGAACGCGTGTCTCCCACGCATGGCGGTCACGTCGTACGAGAACGTCGCCGACTCACCGGGCCGAAGAGCGGTTCCGAGCCGTGGCGAGCCGGAGTCGACGTCGAGCGCCGGTGGAACGCCGTCGATCACCCGGAGGTCCGGAAGCGACGAGTCGCCGGTGTTCGTCACCTCCACGGTGACCGTCACCGAATCGTCGGGATCGGGGTCGGCGTCGTTCACCGACCGTTCGAGCACGAGGGAAATCCCCGGCGGGCGCGCGGCACGCGCGAGCGCGGCGAACGCGATCCCGACCGTCCCCGCGACCACGAGCGCCGGCTGGCTGGCGAGGACGCCCGCTGCACCCGCCACCAGCGCGAGCGCGCTCACGCCCCGCCACCGCTCGGTCCGGCGGGTGGCGGTCTCGTTCGGCCCGAGCTCGGCGTACCCCTCGCTCCCCCGGGACGACTCGGTCGCCATCATCGCTGCCTCGCGCGCTGTGCGAGCGCGTCGATCGCGTGACGCGCCCGTCGCTTGATCGTCGGTTCGAGACTGAGTGATCGCCGGAGCTGGGTCGTGAGCGACACGTCCGTGCCGGGATCGTCGGCGAAGAAGGCCGCAGCGTGGGGGTCGTCGGTCCAGGTTCCGTCCGCGAGTGCATCGCGGGCTGCGTCTTCGGCGAGGCCGTCGCGGACGAGCACCGCGATCGCGGTCGCTTCGAGCCGATCACGAACCTGTCGGCGATCACGCGCGCCGTGCAGCCGGCCGGGCGACGCCATCGCCGCGAGCCGACGGTCGAGCCCGTCGCCCGGCGTCGCGTGGGACTGTGACCGTTCCACTGCGGGCAGGGCTGGCCGGCGATCCGTCGTGCCGAGTCGCGCCCGGATCGCCATCCCGGCGAGGACGAGCGCGACGATCCCGACGCCCGTGAGGAGCGCGGCGTTCGGCTGGATACCGCTCCCCAGACCGGGCGCGACCGCGACCGCGAGCCCGCCTGCAACGAGCGCGAGCCCGAGGGCCAGACCGAGCCGTCGACCCCGCTTCATCGATCCTCCGCGTACTCGTGTTCGATCCGCCGGAGCGCGGTCACGGCCCGGCTCTCACGGTCGTCGGTGATGCGCCGACCGCCGTAGCGAACGGTGCGAAACAGATCGGTGAGTTCGTCGACATCGCTCCGTGTCATCCCGGCGTCGGTCGCGGCGCGGGCGAACTCTCTCGGCGTGCTCGATCCGGGGTTGGCGACGTCGAGGTGGTCGGTCATCTCCTCCCACGCGCGGTATACCTCGTTCGTCGCCTCGCCCTCCTCGTCGATTCGGTCGGCCGCCCGACCGGCGGCGCGACCCACGCTGGCGGCGACGGCCGCCGTCGAATCGTCGGCCTCGGCTTCGGTGTCGCGCACCGTCTCGTCGTCGCTTCGCGCGAAATGAAACAGTACGGCGATCCCGACGATCAGCACGAGCCCGACGAGCACCGCGAGCGCCGGCGATTCGGTCGTGACCGTTCGTGCCCCGTCGGAGAGTGATCCACCGCCTGGAAGTGCGAGTTTCCGACCATCGAGGAAGCCGCCCTGGCCGGATTGGCTGCGAGAACCGAGTCGGGTGACGAGGAAGTACAGCAACAGCATTCCCACAGCGAGGGCCGCCGAGATGACGGCGAGGCTGCGAAGATCGTCCCGCCACGCGTAGAGCCCGACGAGCAACGCCGCAATGAGCAGGACAGCGAGGATGCGGCGGACGAGCGGTGAGATCACCGATGAATCGGACGACTCGCTCGGTGGCGATCGACCGAGATCGAGTGCCTCGCCGCTGCCGGGGCCGGTGGCGTCGCCGTCGCTGATGCCCGTCCCCCCGCCGCCCGACTCGATCCGGTCGAGCGTCGCCGCGCCGACGCCGAGCGCCACCACGGCGAGGACGGCGATCAGGACGGGCCCGAGCGCGTCGCGGTTCACACCCTCACACCGGCCCCCCGGATGTTGAACGTTCCGTCGGTTCGGGGTTTGATGTCGAGAATTCCGATGGACAGCGGTCGCACGGTCGAGTAGCCAGTCGCTCCCGATTTCGGCCATGAGCCGTGTTATCGCCTCTTGTGGGACGAAACACAGCCGAACGTTTTATTTCACATGCGGTGATGTTTCCGGCTGAATGAGGCAAAACTGCGATCCGACACCCACGACGGGATTCGCCCGTCTCGGTGTCGGCACGAACGGTCCCACCGCTCCAGCAGGCGACGGGGCGAGTGAGGGCCGTCCTGGGACCATGTCGCGCCGTCGGCCAGCCGCCATCGTCTTCAGGGAGAGCCAGTGATGTCGGCCATCGAACTCGACGGGGTCACGAAGCGGTTCGGCGACGTCACTGCGCTCGAAAACTGTGATCTCGATGTCCACGAAGGCGAGATCTACGGGTTCTTGGGGCCCAATGGGGCAGGAAAGTCGACCACGATCAACATCCTGCTCGACTTCATCCGACCGACGGCCGGCAGCGCGCGGGTGCTCGGCCACGACGCACAGGCCGAAAGCCAGCAGATCCGCGAGCGCGTCGGCGTCCTCCCCGAGGGGTTCGACGTGTACAACCGGCTGACCGGCCGACAGCACCTCGAGTTCGCCATCAACTCGAAGGGGAGCGACGACGATCCCGACGCGCTCGCCGAGCGAGTGGGGATCGCCGACGCGATCGATCGAAAGGCCGGTGGCTACTCGAAGGGGATGGCCCAGCGCCTGGTACTCGCGATGGCGCTCGTCGGCCAGCCCGATCTGCTGATCCTCGACGAACCCTCGACAGGATTGGACCCCAACGGCGCACGCGAGATGCGCGAGATCATCCGGGCCGAGCGCGACCGCGGCGCGACGGTGTTCTTCTCGAGCCACATCCTCGGTCAGGTCGACGCGATCTGTGATCGCGTGGGCATTCTCCGCGGCGGTGAACTCGTCGCCGAAGACACCGTCGAGGGGCTGCGCGACGCGACCAGCGCCGAGGCGACTCTGGTGGTCGAGGTCGATCGACTTCCGGACGGCGTGCTTGAGGAAGTCCGCGCCCTCCCATCGGTCTCGGACGTGAGCGCCGAGGGGACCACGATCCGGGCGTCGTGTGACGACTCTGCGAAGACCAAAGTGCTGGGAACCATCGAGGACAGCGGTGCGACAGTCGAGGACTTCTCGACCGAGGACGCCTCGCTCGAAGAGCTGTTCGCCTCCTACACCAACGACAGTCCTGTCCGATCGACCGGGAAGAGCGGTGGGACGGACGGACAGGCCAGCGAACACGAGGAGGTCAGAACGTGAGTACGCTCGCGGTCGCGCGAAAGGACTTCAGCGACGCGCTCCGTTCGCGCTCGCTGATCGCGCTCGTGGCAGTGTTCGTGATCTTCGCCGGCGGCGCGACGTATCTCGTCGCGGAGGTGCTTGGTGGTAGCGGCGGTGGCGGCACGGAAGGCCTTCCGCCGGTGTTCGGACTGTTCCTCGCGTTGATCACTCCCATCTCGGTGCTCGTCCCGCTGATCGGTGTGATGACCGGCTACAAATCGATCGTCGGTGAGCGCGAGAGCGGTAGCGTGAAGCTTCTGCTCTCACTGCCACACACCCGACGCGACGTGGTCGCCGGGAAAACCATCGGGCGAACAGCGGTGTTCGCCGTCGCCATCATCGTCGGCTTCGCCGTCGCGGCGGTGGTCGCGTTCGTCTCCTACGGGTCGTTCCCTGCTGTGGAATACGCGGGATTCACGCTGATGACGATCGTGTTCGGACTGGTGTATCTGGTCTTCGCGGTCGGGATGTCGGCTGCGACCGGTTCGACATCGATCGCGCTCTGGATCTCGCTCGGGCTCTTCGCCCTGTTCCAGTTCCTCTGGGGGTTCGTCGTCAACCTGGTGGTCTGGGTGGTCAACGGATTCAGTAGCCCGGCGAACTTTTCGCTTCTCACCGGCTACGTTACGTTCGGCGAGAACGCAATCGTCCCACCCGATTGGTATCGACTCATCGTAAGCCTCAATCCGAGCAGCGCGTATCAGAGCACGCTCGGGACGATCTTCAGTCAGGATCTGAACTTCGGCGTCAGCCAATCGGGGTCACTGCCGTACTACCTCCAGGACTGGTTCGGGTTCGTCGTCCTCGCAATCTGGCTGGTCGTGCCGCTCGTGCTCGGCTATCTCCGGTTCAACCGTTCGGACCTGTAGTTCGATTCCTCACTTCATTCCGCCACGATGTACGCCATCGAAACCACCGACCTGACGAAACGCTACGGTTCGACGACCGCGGTCGAGGGACTCGACCTCGCCATCCCCGAAGGGGTCGTCTACGGCTTCCTCGGGCCGAACGGCGCGGGCAAAACCACCACGATGCGGATGCTGACGACGCTGACCACGCCCACGGAGGGCTCGGCTGCGATCGCGGGCCATTCGGTCGAGAACCGTGACGACGTGATCGGCCAGATCGGCTACCTCCCGGAGGAGCCCCCACTGTACGACGAGCTCACCGGCCGCGAACAGCTCGACTACATCGCTGGACTCCGCGACGTGCCCACCGACCAAAGTGAGAAGCGGATCGGATCGCTGCTCGATCGGTTCGATCTCGCGGCCGACGCCGACGACCGGATTTCGACGTACTCGAAGGGGATGAAACAGAAGACCGGGATCATTCAGGCGTTGCTGCACGAGCCGAGCGTGGTGTTCCTCGACGAACCTACTTCAGGACTCGATCCGCGGGCCGCGCGCACGGTACGGAACACCATCGCGGAGCTGGTCGCGGGCGACACCACCGTGTTCCTCTCGACGCACATTCTCCCCGTGGTGGAGGAGCTCGCCAACGAAGTGGGTGTACTCTACGAGGGAGACCTGGTCGCCGAGGGGCCGCCCGACGCGCTGACCGAGCGGATGGAGACCGGCGAGGAGAGCACCCTCGAAGACGTCTTCCTCGAAGTCACTGGCGGACGCGAGGACCCGGCGACCCCAGAGCATGAGTGAGGCTGGCTGGCTCCGCCACGGCCTCTCGATCGGCCTCGTGGAGTTCCGGCGAACGACGCGAGGAATGCGTCGGAACAAAGGACGACTCGCGCTGCTCGTCTTCGGCGTCGGGTTCTGGACCGTCTCGATCGCCGGGTTGGCCATACTGTTCACCGCCCCGCTCCGCTCGCTCGACGCGCCGATCGCGCTCCCGGCGGCCGCCCGCGGCGGAGCGGCGCTGGCGTGGCTGTTCGGGGTGTACATAGTGGGCCAGCGCGTCCTGAGCCAGTACAGCCACGTCGATAGCGAGGCCGGGATGCTCACGACGGTTTCGGCCCGGAGCGTCGCGACGGGTCTCGTGATCGCCGAACTCCTCCGGGCGGCATCGTATCTCCTCGCCCCGCTGCTCGTCGTGACTGGGCTGGTGGTCTATATCTTCGGAACGCCGCTCGGCGTCGCGACGATCCCGCTCGCCGCCGGGCTGTTCGCGCTCACCGCGACGATCGTCGGCAGCGCGATCGGCTACGCCGGCGCGTTGCTGGTGGCGCGGTCGCGGTTCGTCGCCAGATACAAGACGATCATCGGTGTTGCGATCGTGACGGTGATCTTCGGCGGGTACGCTGCGGTCGTGTTTTTCGGAGCGGATGAACTCGGGATCGGTCCGGCCCTGTTCGCGTGGCTGCCCGTCGGCTGGTACGTCGATCTCGCCGCCATCGGATCGCCGCTCGCGTTCTCGACGGGTCACGTGACCGGTGTGATCGTCGCCACGCTCGCAGTGCTCGGGGTGGGGGGCTGGGCGATCGAGCGACTGACGACCGCGCTCTGGTTCGCGGACCCGGTCGAGCCGACACGGGACGAGGACGCTACCGACGCCGCTGCTGCCGCGTCCCCCGCCACCCGCACCGACGCCGACAGCCGTACCGCCGCCCGCACCGACACCGGCCTGACAGGCGGAAACGGGGCGTTGACGGCGGCGCTCGGTCGCTTCGGGGCGGTGATCCCGACGCGCACGAGCCGGCCGACCCGTCGCGTCGCGGCGAAGGCGCTCGTCCGAACCTGGCGAAATCCGAGCCGGCTCACGATCTTGCTCACGCCGGTGGTGATCGCGGTGGTTTCGGTGTTCAACGCCACACAGTTCGGTGCGGCGTTCGCAGTCGCACCGGTCGCGATCGTCCTCCTGCTCCCGTGGCTCGCCGGCGCGACGTTCGGACTGAACCCCTTCGGCGACGAAGGGGCGGTGCTGCCGGCGACGCTCACGGGCGGCATCTCGGGACGGGCGTTCGTCCGCGGGCTCGCGCTGCCCGGACTCGTGGCCGGCCTCCCGCTGACGGTCGCGCTCACGCTCGCTGCCGGCTGGTTCAGTCCGTACTCACCCTTTGAGGTCGCGGGTCTCGCGGCCCTCGGCGGCGTGCTGGTCGCCGCCGTGGTCGGGCTCGCGCCCGTGATCGGGATGCGGATTCCCCGATTCAGCACGTTCAGCGTCCGCGGGAGTCGCGACGTGGTGCCGCCGAGCATCACCGCGGGGATCGTCTACACGATCGTCCTCCTCGGGCCCGGTGTCGTCGCGGCGGTCGCGCTGGTCGTGCCGGCGCTCCTGCGTGGCTTTCTCGCCGCGTTGGGGAGCGGTGTGATCCCCTTCGTGCTGCGGTGGCTCGGGGATCGCGGCGTGCCGCTCGTGACCGGGCCGGCCCCGTGGTTCGAGGGGCTCGGCCCCGTGATCCGTGGGCTAGCGACGATCGAGGTCCGGGCCGGCGGCTACGCGCTGCCGCTCTTTCTCTTGGTCGTGGGCGGGCTTCTCGGCTATCGCGCCGCGGCGCGCCGCTTCGACACGTACGAGATCACGTGAGGCTCCTTCTGCTTCCGATCAGTCCCACATGGTCGCGATGACGGCGACGATCCCGAGACAGAACGCTACGATCCCCGCCCCGAGCAGTGTCTCGGTGTAGCCGACGGCCGTACCGAGTCCCACGAACACCGGCGGCCCGACCGTCGTGCCCGCCCGGATGATGCTCGTCCGGAGCGACATGATCCCGCCGCGGAACTCGTCGGGCGTGACCGCGTTCAACGCGGTGTCGGTGACCGGTTCGGCGAACGCCTGCCCGATCCCGAACAGGAAGAGCGCGCCCGCGATCGCGACCACCGAGTTCGCGAGCGCGATCGCCGCGAGCCCGAGGCCGTACACCACGAACCCGAGCGGGATGAGCTGAGCGCTCGACACGTGCCGGAGCAGTCGGCCGGTCTGGGAGGACGTGAGTCCCATCGTCACCGCGGGCAGTGCGAGTAGCAAGCCGATGATCCCCGAGGAGAACCCGTACCGATCGTCGAGTACGAACGGGACCGCTGTCAGCTGTGCGCCGTAGAGGATCACGAAGATGCCGAAGATGGCGACGTAGAGACTCAGCACTTTGCGTCCCGGAACGGCCTTCACCGCGTCGACGACGTAGCCGAGGCCCGTCTTGCGCCGATCGAGCGTCGGTTCGTCGAGCGCGCCGATGCCCACCAGCCCGACGACGATCCCGAGCGCGAAGCAGGCGAACGGTGCGGCCGACGAGATCGTAGCGAGTACGCCGCCGAGCAGCGGGTAGCCCGCCGCGCCGATCGCGAGGATCGCGGCGTTGAGCCCGATCAGCGTGTTGCGGAGCTCGCCCGTGAACAGATCGCCGATCAGCGTGATCGTGAGGCTCGTTACCGCGCTCCCGGCCACCCCCTGAAGCACGCGGAGCCCGAGGATCGCCCGGAAGCTGTCGAACAGCACGATCGCGCCACCGGCGACCCCGAAGACGAGCAGCGCCGGCACCAGTAGCCACTTGCGCCCGACGCGATCGGCGAGCAGGCCCACAAAGGGCGTGAACACGACGCCGGGAAGCGTGTACGCCGAGATGAGGAGGCTGGCGTCGGCGGCCGAAATCCCCCACGCCGTCTGGATCGCCGGCAGCGCGGGGCTGATGAGCGAGACGCCCATCACCGTGATCAGCGTGCTCGCGAAGATCACGAGCACCGACGGCGAGCGCCACGGGCTCTCGAACCGCGCCGAGTGGGCGGTCTCTCCGGCCATCAGACCACGCGACCGAACGCCGCGATCCACGACCGCCCGATCCGCCCCGACGGTCCGCACCGTTCGCTCGTCATCGCAACCACGACCGCTCCACGCCGCCCGGCCAACCCCTCGGCCAACCGTTCGCGGCACGCTCGCCCTCTCCAACAGTCATTACTGCAGCTACCCGATCGACCCATTTACGGCTTCAGACTCGCCGACGCACTGTGGGTCGGTATCACGAGTCGCCATCGGGTGCCGTTCGCCGGCCGGCCGATCGGCGATCGTCGGTCCGCTCGCGCCGCCTGAACCCGAACTCGAAGAGGACGCCCGCGACGATCCCGGCCACGGTCGCGTAGACGAACCCCCAGAGCATGGCGGTCTCGATCGCCGAGGCCGATTCTCCCGGCACGAGCAGCAGCTCCGTCCCGAGCCAGAGGTCGGCGAGCCACCGACCGACCGCCCACACGCCCGCAGCTGCCATCGTCGTCATCACCACGAACACCACCGCGAACGTCGGCGTCATCTCCACGGGAGTGAAGGCGTCGAGCTCGGCCACGACGATCAGCGCGATCGCCGCAACGGAGAGCGCAGTGACGAACGCGTTCGAGAGCGGTCCCTGGGCGAACACGCGGCCAGCGAGCGGGAGCCCGGCGATCACCAGGAGTCCCCACGGCAACATCACCTGCGGACTGCGGCGGGCGAGCGCCGGCGCGAGCGCGAGGCCGACGAGCGTCACCGCGAACCCGGCCCACAGCAGATCGCCCGCGAACACCCGCTCGACCGCCACGACGCCGATCGCTGCGACCACGAGCCACGATCGGCGGGCGCTCGCCGGTCCGCCGTCGACGAGCTCGTCGAACAGTCGGCTGCCGACGTTCGGGCCGGTCGTGAATTGCGGTGAGCGTCGTTCGCGCGCCGCCGTGCGGGCCGATTCGAGGCGCGCAGCCAGCGTGTCCACGACGTCGGACACCACGCCGGTGCCGAACGCGGCGACGAGCACCGCGCCGACCGAGTCGAAGACGAGATCGAGCAGCGAGTCGTCGAGCCCGTACTGGACGAGCACCGGCTCGACCCCGAGCGCCACGGACCCGATCCGCGCGGCGAACTCTAGCACCTCCCAGAACACGCCGAACGCGAGGGTGAAGATCAGGATGTAGAGCGCGAGGAATCGTGGTGGAAGGTAGATGTCGTCGCGGTGGACGTCGATCGCACGGGCGGTGACGTAGCCGACCGCGGCGACGATCGTCGCCGACAGCGTGTGCGTGACGTGATCCCACCACCAGACGTCGTCGTAGAGCCCGAGCATCCCGATCGTGTGGAGAAAGAGCGCGGTCGTGATCCAGAGGGTGAGCCCCGCGTCGAGCGAGATGCGGTAGTCCCGCGCCAACAGCGCGGGGAGGAAGGTCGCGGCGAGCGCGAGTGCGGCGTTGACCACGACGCTCGCGTTGCGGGTCGCGAGCCCCACGATCAGTATCAGCGCGATCGCGCCCTGCATCGCGCGGCTCGCGATCCGCTGGTGGCGGTCGGTGATCTCGATGCCGGCGATTCGCATGGGGTGACCGTACGGTGTCCAACTGTATAACGATGACAGCCTCTTCGCGGTACACGGCGCGGGTTACGCGCGGCCCAAGTAACTCATACTGTCGGACAGAAGCCCGTCACTCGTCGATGCGGATCGATCGATCCTCTTCCAGGGGTTTTGCGGTGGTGGCTGATGAAGTTCTTCCGTCCGACAGTATCAGACAACCGTGCAGCGCATCACACGCTATTCGGCCTCGATATACGACGCAAGCTCCCCAACCACTTCGTCGACCACGCTCGCCGTGAGCCGTCCCTGAACGGTTCCCGTCTGATCGTGCTTGATCGTCCCGACTGTCCACGGAGAGATGTAGCTCGTCCGCGGTGGTTGTCCATACTCCCAGTCACTCCCTGTCAGCCGACGACCGCCCGGACGTGATTTCGTCGCGAGGATCATCCCGATGTATTCCGAATCCGCGTACGGCAGCGATCTGTTGCTGATGAGCACCCACGGCCGAGGATTCGATCCATTCCGGTACGGATCAACCGCCCAGACCACATCCCCGCGCTGGTATTTCATGCATCCCCGCTCTGTTCGTCCTCGTACGGATTTTCCGCGTGTTCGAGCCATTCATCCATCACCTCCTCGGGAAAGCGTTCCTCAGCGGTTGCGAACGTCTGCGACATCGCTGCATACGACGCCAGCCGGTCGTCTTCCCCGAGAGCCCAGTATTTTCCCTTGTGCCTCACCAGTCCGCGCTCTTCGAGTCGTGACAGTACCGGGCCGATACTCCCGGCCTTCACGTCGGCCCCCTCAATGATCACGTTCTGGCGAAACGCCGCATCGGGGTGTTCAGACAGAAACTTGACACGAGCTGGGCGTTTGATCCCTCGGTGAGATCGAGCGCTGTCTCCGGAAGATGATCGAAATCGTCGACAGTGATGGGCATAGCCATGTACTACAACGTATTATAGCATATTGAAACCTATTCTGCCCGAATACCTCGCCATGAATGCTAGACGCTCATACGTATCCTGCCTGCGCCGACGGTCCCCTGTGGGCCGTGAGGCACCGCGGTGCAGGGGCGAGCGCCGGGGCGCATCGGTCACGCGATGGCGTGAGAGATCGGTACGAGCAACCACAGAGAGACGCATAAGAGATACCGCTCACGGTCATTCGCCATACCGACGCCACCCCGCGAGAAGCACACCACCAATCAGGAGGATGAGTCCCGTTATCCGGGCTATGTCCGTTAGAAGAGATACGTACCATACGGGGTCGATGAACTCGGTGGTTCGTTCGGTCTGGAGTGAGTAAATATCCCCTGAGTATCGAATTGGATAGATTCCGTGCCCCGTGGCGACGTTATCGCTCGTGTAGTCGAAATCTGGCGCAGTAGCGGATTCATTTTCGACGATATACGGTGAATCGGGGCGTGCTTGGTCAAATACGGCTTGTCCCCGTTCGGAGAGGTTTCCGTAGGTGAGAACATCACCACTATCGTACGCGATCTCATGTCCAAGTGTCCCATTTGTAGCAGGTTCGACGGTATGAACGTAATTAGCATCAGTTGACCCACCTAAGGGAAGAATCCCGACCACGAAGAGGATGATTCCAAGGCCAACCAGTGCTGCCGGGAGGGTTCGCATCTAATCGGACTACTAATCGGGCGCATAATTCCCTAAGGGTTCTCACCACGTCGATTGCGTCGGGCCACCACCCTGTCAGTAGGCACTCGGCAATTTACCACCGAATTACTATGTGAAGAGCGGAGCCTGTTTACAGCCTGTAAATAGGGGAAGTGCTTCGTTACAGGGTGTGGACTAGAGTTCGCTACTCTCGTGAACCATAGTCCAATATGTTATCGTCTCGCCATCCGGCATTTCTATATCACGGTCATGAAGCTCAAACCCGCATCTTTCATAGAATGGTGTCAATCCTTCCCGACAGCGGAGGGTGAGAATCACATCTTGTAGCTTAGGATGGGTGACGGTAGCATCGACAATTTGGCGACCGAGATTTTCGCCTCGACGCGACTCGGCCACGATTACCTCATATATCATCGAATATTGGTAGTACTCAGCTTTGCACGTTAAGTAGCGCCGCGTTGTAGGCGAGGGTAGCGGACGATGCTGCCAATCACAGATCTTCTGTCGTGTACGGANGTACTCAGCTTTGCACGTTAAGTAGCGCCGCGTTGTAGGCGAGGGTAGCGGACGATGCTGCCAATCACAGATCTTCTGTCGTGTACGGAGCCAATCAACGAGTTCGAGTCACTGTCGCCCGAGCAACAGCACCACGCGAAAACCTACACCACAGGTCTTGTTGCCGCCAGCAACAAGACCGTGGCTGGGATCGCACGCGAGGTCATTCCCGCACAGGGCAAACGAGCAGTCAACAAGTTCCTCACCGAGTACGATTGGGACGAGGATCAGGTAAACCACGAACGCCTCGAAGAGTTGCAGAAACACGGTGAAACGCGCTGGTCACAGGATGGCTACATCATTCTCGATGACTCGGTGAACCACAAAACCGGGAAGGAACTTCCCGGTGTCGGCAGATTCTACGATCACGCCGAAGGCGAGACTGTTTGGGGACAGAATCTCGTCTACGCCTTCTACGCTGACGAAAAGACNCGAAAAGACCGCCTACCCGCTCGCCTTCCGGCTCTACGATGATGACGACGACCGCACGAAGTACGATCTTGCCAGAGAGATCATCACGGAACTCGAAGACGAGGTAGGTGTCCCGGCGGACACCTACCTCATGGATTCGTGGTTCACTCACGATTCGAATCTCATCGACCACATCGAATCATACGACAAGGACTGGATCGGCCCGCTTCGCAGCAATCGACAAGTGACCTACGGTGGCGAGGAGATCCGCGTCGATGCGCTGGCAGAGCGCATCGACACGGTTGAGCGAGAGATCGACAATGAAACCTACAAAATCTGGACACAGAAGCGGTCTGTCTCGGAATTGGGCGAGGTACGACTCCTCATCGCGGAGAAAGTCACAGAGGAGGACGACGAGAATCCGGTAAGGTATTTCGCCTCGAACAAGATCGGCGCACCGTCTGAGCATTTGATCCGGTCGTACTCATTCAGATGGCCGGTAGAGGTGTTCTTCGAGGATTCGAAGCAGGATCTGGGCTTTGGAGACTGCGAGGTACGGGATGAAGGAGGTGCCAGTCGGCACTGGCACCTCCAGATGCTGGCCTACAGTCTGCTGCGGCTTGGTCCTGAATCGAGCGCCTCGGGAACGCAGTGCTCGAAAGCGTCGTCGATCCAAGTCCAGCTGGAATACGCTCTGAAGGAAGCTGTGTACAACCTGTTTTCGTGGGTGCGAGACCATCCAAAACAGGCTCTTGACGAATTGATGGAAGAGATCGAGCATCTCTTCCTTCACTCGAACGGCTCAGACGGTTCAAAAGGGTGGTATCTCTGAACGTGCAAAGCTGAG
>NZ_AOME01000070.1:0-102057 GCF_000336935.1 Halococcus salifodinae DSM 8989
GAATTGATGGAAGAGATCGAGCATCTCTTCCTTCACTCGAACGGCTCAGACGGTTCAAAAGGGTGGTATCTCTGAACGTGCAAAGCTGAGGGTAGTAGTCGGTCAGAACACGAGCAGAGGCAACGAGTGCATCTGTTTCAGTATCCCAGATGCCGATTACTTCATCTGTATTCTCAATTAATCGGGCAACTTCCTTCTCGCTTCGATCTGCCCACGCTCGATAGTCCTCGTAGAGAGCACGTAACTCGGGAGCAGACTCGGCTGTAAGCGAACGGTCAACCTCCATGCTCATAAACAGGCATTCGTAGAGCAGGACAAATAGGTTGGAGATTCAGTGGTTGCTCCCGTCGCTGTGGCTGCCTCACGGCCCACAGGGGGCCGTCGGCGCAGGCAGGATAAGAATCAGTCCGCACCACAACCCCATCCGCCCCGCAGGGGCTAGTACAGAAACTCTTGTGGCGGCGGGTGGGGAGTCAAAGAGTATTATTAGATACTCGCGACAGCCGCCAACTCGATCACCCACTCTCGCCGCCTTCTTGCGGTTTAGTACACGAATCCACCTCCCGACGCTACCTGCTCGCCGAACCGACTCGTGAATATATCTTCATGAACTGATGGACGACGGTTCGTTTCCCTCCTGACGCTCGTGGCGATCGGCAGCCGAAACGGGAATGTCGCCCCACGAGCACCCGGCGGACGATACTGGCTTACGGGTTCGGCACGTATTCGGTTTCGATGATGGCCACCACGCACGCGCTCGCCGGGATGGTGGTCGCGGGCGTGACGCTCGTGGTCGCACCGGAACACACCCCGGTGGCCGTGGCGGCTGCCGGCATCGGCGGCGCGTTCCCCGATCTCGATCTCTACGCCGACCACCGCAAGACTCTCCACTTCCCGACGTACTACGCGGCGATCGCGGCCGTGCTCGCCGCTGTGGCAATCGCCGTCCCGAGCCAGTTCTCTGTCGGGCTGGCGTGGTTTTTCGTCGCCGCAGCGCTCCACTCCCGGATGGACGCGTTCGGCGGCGGGCTCGAACTCAAGCCGTGGCGCGGCACCTCCGAACGTGCGGTGTACGACCACTACCGGGGTCGGTGGCTCCGGCCGCGACGGTGGATCCGGTACGACGGCGCGCCCGAGGACCTCGCACTCGCAGTGGTGCTCGGCGGGATCTGTCTCGCGATCTACCCGGCATCGATCGATCCCGTGATCGCGGTCGTCGTCGGGATCTCGGCGGTCTACACCCTGCTCCGCAAACCGATGGTCTGGGTCGTCGAACGACTCGTCGATGCGCTTCCCCCCACACTGCTCGATCGCGTCCCCGAGCGCTTCGTCGAAGATTTCCGTTCGTAGTCGCCGTTCCGATCGCTGTGTCGACCATCGACTCCACGAACTGGACTCGGTCCGTCACACCGTACCCAGGGAGTGAATTTCTGCCACACAGCCCCTTCAGAACGCATATACGCGCGCTCGATCGTTGATGAACAACGGATAACCTATGAGTGATAGCGGCGATCCCGACGATCCGGACGAGTACGACTACGAGCAGGAATTCACGGACGACAACGAGGGACCGGCGATCGAGTTCTACGGCGGGCGGCTGATGAGTGCGCTGCCGCTCGCACTCTTCGTCCTCTGGGCGATTGTCCAGAGCGGCATCCTCCAGATCGGTGCCACCAACGGTCTGGTGGCGGGGATGCTGCTCGCACTGATCGTCGGGATGTTCTTCGTGAAAGGCGACTGGAAGACCTACGCGAACACCATCTTCGAGGGGATGACCCAGCGGGTCGCCGCGACAGCGATCGTGGCGTGGCTGTGGGCCGGGATGTTCGCCGAGACGATCCAGGTCGGCGGGTTCGTGAGCGGGCTGGTCTGGGCGGCCGACGCGCTGAGCATCGGCCCGGCGCTGTTCCCCGCAGTCACGTTCTTGCTCGCCGGACTGCTCGCGACCGGGATCGGGAGCGGCTACGGCACCGCGATCGCGTTCACTTCACTCTTTTTCCCGGCCGGCGTCCTGCTCGGCGCGAACCCGGTGTTGATGTTCGGCGCGCTGCTCTCTGGGGCGGTGTTCGGCGACAACCTCGCGCCGGTGAGCGATACCACGATCGTGAGCGCCGTCACCCAGGACGCCGACATCGGTGGCGTCGTCGCCTCACGATTCAAGTACGCGGTCGTCGCGGCGGTGCTCGCGCTCGCGGGCTACATCGTCGCCGGTAACATGATGACCGGCGTCGATGTCGCACAGGGGGCCCAGAGCGTCCTCGTCGACGAGAGCAATCCGCTGGGGCTCGTTCATCTGCTCTCGATCGGCGTCGTGATCGCGACGGCGATCAGTGGTCGCCACATCGTCGAGGCGGTCTCGTGGGGACTGGTGACCTCGGTCGTCCTCAACCTGGGCTTTGGGCTGGCGTCGGTGAGCGACATGATCGTGTTCCAGGCCCCGCGGGACGCGGGGCTCGCCCAGTCGCTGTCGGGCCTGCCGTTCGTCGAACTCGTCGACAGCGGGCAGTCTGCCGTCGCCGGTAGCATCTACGCCGGCGCGCTGAGCTTCTTCCCGCTGATCGTGCTCACGCTGTTGATCGTCGCGGGCGCGCGGATTCTGGTGCGCGGCGGTGGGTTCGCGGTGATCCAGGACTGGCTGCTGGAGACGTTCGCCACGACCGTGCGCCGGGCCGAGCTCACGATGGTGCTCGGGACCGCGACCGTCAACTCCATGATCACGATCAACACCGCCGCCGAGATCGCGATCGCACCGTACATCGCACGGATCGGCGAGCGGTTCAACATCAACGCCTACCGCCGGGCGAACATCCTCGACGCGAACACCTCCGCGCTCGGCTACATTTTCCCATGGGGCGGCGGCGTCCTCGCGGGCTACTCCGCGATGGTGGGCCTCCCCGACCAGTACGAGTGGTTCACCCAGTCGATGGTCGTCAACCCCATCGACGTCTGGCCGTTCGTCTTCCACGGCTGGCTCCTCTTTTTCGTCTTCATCGCCTCGGCGCTGACCGGGTTCGGGCTCGAATACGTTGCCGACCGCGAATCCGATGAGGTGGCGCGGGTATGAGCCGACTGAGTGCGCTGTTCGAAGGCGTAGGGTTCCGAACGAACAGGCCGACGTTCGAGCCGGGCGAGGAGCTCGCGGCGTTCGTCACCGGCTACGAGGACGGGCAGGCCCTCGTGCGGATCGGCGATACGGTGCTCTGGATCGACGACACCACGCCCGATCTGGTCGATACCCAGATCCGGCTCCGGGTCGAGGAGTTCGACGACAACGATCACGTCGGGCGGGCGACCGTCCTCGACACGATCGGCGATAGCTCGTTCTGATGCGTCGTTTTCGAACGGTCGTCTCGCGAGAAGATCAGCACACGGACAACGGTCGTGACCGCTCCTGACGACCGCTACTCGCCGGGCGTGTACGCCTCGTTGTACGCCACGCAGTCGTGGAGACCGTTCTGATCGAACCGCTTGATGTGCCCGCCGACGACGTACAGCGTCCCGTCGATCACGCCCGATGTGGCCCCACCCCGCTGGTGGGTCGGTCCGGGAAGATCGGTCGTGAACGAGTCGCTCACGGGGTCGTAGCGGTGGGCGACCGTCTCGTAGCGGTCGATCGTCGCTTCGCCCTGCCAGAACATTCCGTGGGTGAGATACGCCCGATTGCCGATGACGGGATCGCCGTGAGTGGCGTAGGTGCCGGCTCGTGGCATGGGCGTCGCGCGCTCGAACGAGCCGCCAGCGACGTCGTATCGGAAGTTCGAGTCCGTCGGGCCGGTGGTGCCCGACAGCCCGCCGATGACGTGGATGTACTGTCTCCCTCCATCGTTGAGCAGCGCGACCGTGGGCCAGCGTTTCGCTTCGGGCATCCGCGCGAGATCCGGATCGGCGACCGACTCGCTCGCGGGATCGAACGTCCAGAGCCGACGCTCGTCGAACGTTCCGGGCACGTCGCCGTCGAACCCGTGATCGGTCGCGGTCTCGGCGTCGTGTGCGCCGGTGCCGCCGCCCACGCAGTAGACCAGGCCGTCGGCGGGATTGTAGACCCCGCCCATCACCCAGTTCGGGTACGGACAGCGCGTTCCCTGGGTTGCGGTCAGATCCGTCCAGCCCTCGTCCGGTCGGTAGCGAGAGATCACGTCCGAGGGCGGCGGCCCGCCCTCGTAGGGGCCGTTGGTGGGTGCGCCGCCGAAGCTGTAGAGCGCGTCGTCGGTGGCGACCCCGCAGGGACCCCACAGCGCCCGTGGGAAGTCGGCTCGTCGATCCCACGTGCCCCCCGAACCCGCTGCCGGGTCGTACGCGAACGTCTGCCGGGTGGCGGCCAGCCCTGTGGCGGTCTCGATCCCACCGAAGAAGTAGAGTTCGCCGTCGAGTACCCCACCGCCGGCGTCGCTCCCGACGACCGGGAGAGCGGTGCGCTCGGTCCAGCCCACGGACGGCTCCGGTGCGGTCGGCGTCTCGGTCCGTGTTGCGGTCGGTGTTGCGGTTTCGGTCGGCGTTCGTGTCGCCGTCTCGGTCGGTGTCGCGGTCGCCGTTTCGGTCCGAGTGGCCGTCCGCGTCGGTGTGACCGTCGTGGTTTCGGACGATGTCGTGGTCCGGGTAGCGTTCGAGGATGGAGTCGCCGATCCGTTCGACGCGTTGGCGGCCGCGGTCGTCGGTGGCACGGTCGTCGGGTTCGCGGACGTGATGATCGACTGCTCCTGGGTCGTCGTTCGCTCGCCGTCCGACCGGGCTCCGGTTCCGTTGGCTGCGTCGGTGCGGCGCGTCGCTCCGGTCGTCGCGTCGCTGCTCGAACCGTTTCCGTCTGAGGCGTTCTCACTGGAACCGTTGCCGTCACCACCGGAGCCACCGAACAGACAGCCGGCCATCGCGGCGCTCGCGCCGAGGCCGATCGCTCGGAGGAGGGTTCGTCTGGCGGTCCCGTCGCGGTCGGCGGAGCGGTGGTCTTCGGTCATCCCTCGTGGTGTGGTGGTCTCGCGTGGTCTCCGGGCGGTGCCGGGTCGATGCGGGCTGTGTGGCCGATCTCAGGCCTCGTCCTCGGCTTCCTCGTCTTCTTCGATCAGTTCGGGGTCGCTGAGCGCACTTTCGAGACTGCCGAGCCCGTTGAGCCACTCGGCGACCGGGCCGTAGCCGACGTCGTCGATCACCGACCGATCGAGCTCCGCGCCGTCGATCAGCAGCGTTCCAGCCCGGGCGCAGTGGCCGAGCGCGTCGTCGAACTCCTCCTCGCTCTCGGCGGCGTCGGCGGCCCGGAGACACTCGGCGACATCGGCGTCGGCGACGCCCTCGGCGACGTACAGCTCCGCGGCGTAGAACACACAGACCAGCGAGGTCTGGACGCCGTCGACGAGCAGCAGGGTTTCCTCGTCGTCGATGTCGACGTCCGCGAGCACGATTTCGCGGACGTTCGCGAGCTCGTTCATCGTCATCTCGGCATCGAGCTCTTCGTTGTCGTACGCGGTGAGGACCTTTACGACCGCGATCGCAGCGTCCTCCTGGAGGTTCCAGAGCAGGCGTGCGGCGTCCTCGTCCTCGGGATCGAGGTCCTCGTCGCGGAGGCGGTCGAGCCAGTTCTGCCAGCGTTCGTCGGTGTAGAAGCCGTCCGTGGGTGCGCTCATACCCGCACCGAACGTTGCGCTATTGATAGACCTTTTCGTCTACCCGAGGGTCGCGCGCGTGTCGATGCCATAGACCTCGGCCGGCGTCTCGACGTGAGCGGTCTCGATCGCCTCCTCCCAGCCCTCCTCGCGGAGCCACCGCACCCGCCGGGGGACGGTTTTCGGGCCAAGTACGGCACCGGGCCGGTCGGGGTCGTCGACGAAATCGGTCTCTATCAGAAACGGCTCCTCGGCAGTCTCGGCGCGCTCTGCGGCCTCGGTCAACCGATCCTTGTCGCTCATCACGCTCGGGGTCGGGCCGGCGAGTCGGCCGCCAGCGTAGTGTTTGACGACACGATGGGAAGCGAGCCCGCGCGCTTCGGCCCACTCGGCGATCTCAGTCAGGTCGTCGCTCGCCTCGGTGTGGAGCTGGACCGCACAATCGAGATCGGCCCCGAGCGCGAGCGCGTGTTTGAGGACCTCGTTCGAGGCGTCCCACACCGCGTCGGGAACCTCGTAGTGGGGCCGACCGGATTTGAGCGCGAGCGCCTGGCCGTCGGCGACGTACTCTGCGGCGGCGTCGAGACCGGCCTGCATCAGGTCGCGCGCCTCGGCTGGCGCGAACCCGCGGTCGTCGACGAGCTTCGAGACGAGTCCGGGATGCACACCCAGGACGGGCCACGCCCGGCCATCGAGGATCTCGCTTGCCTCCGTGACGACCTTGATCGTGGTCTCGAACACCGCCTCGAAGTCCGCGCCTTGCTCGACATCGACGCCGAGCAGCCACGAGGGTTTGTTCACCACGAGGAGGTGGGTGCCGCCGACCCGAGCGAAATCCTTCACGGCCTCGATCCCTTTCCCATGTTCGGGATCGAGATGGAGGTGGTTGTCGAGCACCGGCGTATCGAGTTCCATGGCCGGTATCGGGGGATCGCTCGCAAAAACTGCACGCTCTCGTCGAGCTTGTGGTCGGGAAACCGACCGACGCGGCCGTGTCCCCGGCATGTGCAGGGGTCGTGGCTATGCTCGTACGTGCCGTCGAGACGCGGTAGCTCGCGTCGCGCGGGCTCGGAGGTGTTGTTCATGAAGATAGGAATCGAAGCCGAGTACTGGGTGATCGATGCGTCGGGAGCGCTGTGTGACGGGCGAGCGCTCACGATACACGACAACGTCGAACCCGAGTTCGTCGCCCCGCTGATCGAGGTGCACACGCCGCCGCTCGAAGATGTCGACGAGCTCCGGCGCTCGTTCGGGACGACGCTCCGGACGGTGCTCGATGCGGCCGCCGCCGACGGCAAGCGGCTCGTACCGCTCGGAACGCCGCTCGCCTCGGCGGCATCGCCGCCGGTCACCGATCGGGGGCAGCTCCTCGAACGGATCTACGGTGCGGGTCTCGCGCCCGCGACCCAGTGTGCCGGCACGCACGTCCACTTCGATCTCGACGACGCCACGAAACAGCTCACCCTCCTGACCGCGCTCGATCCCGCGCTCGCGCTGGTGAGTTCGTCGCCGTGGTACGCGGGGCGACCCCGAGGGCACTCCTCGCGTGCACACGCCTACCGGTCGCTGTGTGGCGAGGCGTTCGTCCCGTTGCGCGACCTCTGGTCGTACCCGTCCGATCTTTCCGAGTGGGAACGCCGGATCGAGGCGAGCTACGATCGGTTCCGGACGCTCGCGGCCGAGCGCGGCGTCAGCGAGGACGAGCTCGTGACTCACTTCCAGCCCGACGACGCGATCGTAGCCCCAGTCCGGCTGCGTCGGTGCCCACCGACCGTCGAGTGGCGTGCCCCCGACACGGCGCTGCCCACCGAAACGTTGCGCCTCGTGGGCGACGTCGCTCGCTTGGTCCGTCGCGCCGCGGACGAGCCGGTGGAGATCGGCGATCCGCGCGTCGAACCCGGTCGGATCGTCGTGCCGCCGTTCGACGAACTCGAACGGCTCTCGCAGGCGGCGATCGAGCACGGTCTCGGTTCGTCGGCGGTCCGTGAGTACCTCGAACGAATGGGGATCGACACGCGGGCCTACCGGCCGATCGCGACCGAAATCGCGTGCGACACGTCGGTGACACGGGCCGACGCGCGGCGCATCCGGATCGCGTACGCCGAGCGATTCGAACGCGACATCGAAGCGATCACGGCTCGCTCCGCCATTGAAGGGGCGAGCGAGCAACGAGCGCTCGTCGATGGCGGCCGGAACACGGACACCTCGAGTAGAAAGCTGCCGTAGCCGTCCGGGAACGATCCGCCATCCACTACGTCAGTCCGTCGGGTCGGATTCGAGCGTGACAGCTTCGTGGGCGGCGTTTCTGAGCGCGTCCGAGCGACCGTGACTCCCGGGCGCGATCGCGAGCGTCGCCAGCCCACGGCGGGCGGCGTGTTCGAGCACGGGCTTGAAGTCGGTGTCGCGCGACGCGATCGCGAGAGTGTCGAGATCGCCGATCGCGGCGGTCGCGTCGACCGCGAGCTTCACGTCGACGTCGCCGCTCGTGATCCGGACCTCGAACCCGCGGGCTTCCGCAGCCTGGATCAGTCCCGGCGTGGCGTGTTCGTCGAGATAGAGCCGCACGACAGCCGGCCGGCCGACCGCCGCCGCAGCCGCGCGGATGTCGTCGAGATCCACGTCGAACTCGCTCCGGAGGACGTTCGGTCCGTCGACGAACAGCCCGACCGCCGGCTCGCGACTCCCCGTACTCGACACCGCCTCTCGGAGCTTTCCGAGCATGTCTCGGTTCGACCGGCGGGCGGCAAAGCCGTGACGGTGTCCGATCGACCGAAACGACACCCTTGTTTTCTCTAGCCTACTTAATAATCCAACCGCTATAACGATTTGTTGCACAATTATATGGGAACATTTAAGGAATGCTGTACTGATTGTAGGTCTGGACCATGGTTGAGAAACCCACTCCAGGTCGACGATCGTTCTTGAAAGCAATCGGTGCAGGAACACTGTTCGGCGGACTGAGCGGTGTTGCGTCCGCGACACCGGGTCGTCAGCCCGGCCCGAAGAAAGACGAGATCCTCGTCGGGGTGTCGGCGTCGGCAGCCGACATGGAAGGGGCGGTCACACAGGCCGTCCCCGGCAACGCGGAGGTCGTCCACCGAAACGAAAAGCTGAGCTACGTCGCGGTGAAGTTCCCGAGCCAGGCCGCCGATCGCGCGAAGGAGAACTTCATCGACGCGATCACGAAGAAAGATCACATCAAGTACGCCGAGCCGAACACGACCCACGAGGCGCTTTACCAGCCGAGCGATCCGCGCTTCGGCGACCAGTACGCACCGAAACAGGTCGAATCCGATCGGGCGTGGGACACCACGCTTGGCGACTCCGGGGTGACGATCGCGGTCGTCGACACGGGTGCGCAGTACGACCATCCCGACCTTCAGGCGAACTACAAGTCGAACCCCGGTCGGGACTTCGCCGACAACGACTCCGACCCGTATCCCGACGCCCCGAGCAGCGAGTACCACGGCACCCACGTCTCGGGCTGTGCGGCCGCCGTCGTCGACAACGGCACCGGAGTGGCTGGCCAGAGCAACTCCTCGCTCATCAACGGCCGTGCGCTCGACGAGGGGGGTTCGGGATCGACCGCGGATATCGCCGACGCCATCGAGTGGGCGGCCGACCAGGGGGCCGACATCATCAACCTCTCGCTCGGCGGTGGCGGGTACACGAGCACGATGAAAAACGCCGTGAGCTACGCGACCGACAACGGTTCGCTCGTGATCGCCGCCGCGGGCAACAACGGGTCGAGCTCGGTCAGCTACCCGGCAGCCTACAGCGAGTGCATGGCGATCTCCGCCGTCGACGACAACGAGCAATTGGCGAGCTTCAGCCAGTACGGCGAGAACGTCGAACTCTGTGCACCGGGCGTCGACGTCCTCTCGACCACCACCGAGGCCCGCGGCTCCTACGAGCGCCTCTCGGGCACGTCGATGGCGACCCCGGTGACCTCCGGCGTCGCCGGGCTCACGCTCGCGAAGTGGAACCTCACGAACCAGGAACTTCGATCGCACCTCAAAAACACCGCCGAGGACATCGGACTCTCGGCGAACGAGCAGGGTAGCGGCCAGGTCGACGCGCTCGCAGCCGTCACCACCGATCCAGCCGACGGCGGGGGCGGCGGTGGCGGTGGTGGTGGAGGCGGCGAGACCACGTCGGGCTCCGTCGACGGCAGCCTATCGAGCTACAGGGACGGCGACGACTACACGTGGTCGTGGACGTACTCCTCGCCGAGCCAGGTCGTCGTCGAACTCGATGGACCGACCAACGCCGACTTCGACCTCTACGTCAACACGGGTACGACCCGGAACGCCTCGCCGAACAGCTACGACTACGCCTCCCGGTCGACCAACAGCCAGGAGACGGTCACCATCGACACTCCCGACGACTCGGCGGCCATGCAGATCAACGTCGACTCGTACAGCGGCTCCGGTAACTACTCCCTGACGATCACCGAGACGCAGTAATCGATCGCTGCTGCCGATTTTTCCGCGTCAGGACGGCTGTGTGCGCCGGCTCCCTTCGTTCTGGTCGCTCCAGTAGTAGAACGCGACGTTGGCCGCGAGTCCGAGGACGAACAGTCCGATCGTCGCCCAGAACGACTGATAGAACAGCACGTCCATGTAGACGACCGGGCCATCGACCAGCGGCCAGAGCGGTTCGATCCGGGTTGAGGTGTCGGGTGCCGAAAGCATGTCGGCGAAGACGTGTGCGAGACTCGGCAGACCGACGGCGATTACGCCGAGCGCGGTCGCGTGGTCCGCCGCCTCGCGGGAGAACCACGTCGTCCCACCGAACAGTCGCTTGAGGAGCCAGCCGAGGATCGGCCCGAGGATCGCCGCGAACACCAGCGCAGCGAGCACCGTGTGAAACACGCCGTGGTGATGGATACCCTGGAAGCTAGAGAGCACGAGATCGACGTCGGGCAACATGCCGAACCAGAATCCCACGCCGATGAACAACGCCGCAGTGCGCCGGTCGTCGATGAAGTACCACGCCGGGGCAAGCCAGAGCAATCCCATCCCGAGATGACCGAGAACGTCGACCATGCTCGTTCGGATGGTGATAGCAGCAAAAACCTATTGCATGCCCTCGCCGGGAAAATCCCCACGGAGCGGTCGTCTCGGGCCAAACGGTGGTTCGTTCACTCGCAGTGACTGGAAATCGTTTCGGGCCCGAGTCCTCTCCGAAACGTCGAAGAACCGAGAACGAGGGCTCCAACCTGTGAGAAGGGTCGTCATTGGCAGGCCGCACGCTCAAGTTACGAAGAGCCAAAGCGCAGCCCATGTCCGAGGACGATCCCCACGAGCGCGACGTCACGCTCGCGAAGGAAAAAGACGAGACGGACGACGAGGAGGCCGAGGACGCGGAGCAGGCCCGTGAGGCCGAAGCCGAGCGAAAGCGTGAGGAGGCCGCCGAGGGCGAGGTCGACACCGAATCCGAGAAACGCGAGAACGCCGCCCGCGAGGCCGAGAACCCCGACAACCATCGGGACGAGGAGCCGCACAGCAGCTAACCGACCTTTCGGCCGACCACTCACTCCCCAGCCGCCCGCCGTGCAGCCGCGAGCACCTCGTCGTGCGCTGCGCCGTTCGAAGCGACCAGTCCGCGGCTGTCGTGACGCCACGGCTCGCCATCGAGGTCGGTCACGGTACCGCCGGCGTTGTGGATCATGTGCGCGCCCGCGATCGTGTCCCACGGGTGCATCCGAACGGTGGTGATCGCGGCGTCGAGCGACCCGCTGGCGACCGCCGCGAGCGTCGCCTGAGCGCAGCCGAGCCGGCGGTAGTCGCCGAACCGTTCGGCGAGCACGTCCACTCCGGCGGTGTCCGCTGCGTCGTCGAGCAGGATCGGATCGACCACGAACGCGTCGGAGTCCTCGCGCGAACTCACGCGAACGGGGTCACCGTTCAGCGTGACGCGCTCCGCGCCCGCGAGATACGTGTCCGCAAGCGCCGGGAGGACCGTGGCTGCGGCGACCGGTTCGCCGTCGACGACGCTCGCGACACTCGTTCCCCAGATCCGGAGTCCGCGGACGAAGTTGTTCGTCCCGTCGATCGGGTCGACCACCCACGCCGGCCCCTCCTCGGGGATCGTCTTCGATGCACCTTCCTCTTCACCGATAACGGGGTCGTCGTACTCCTCGTGGATGGTCTCGACGACGCGACGCTGTGCGTCGCGGTCGATCTGGGTCACCACGTCGGTCTTGTCGGCCTTGGTCTCGACCGTGAGTTCCTCACGGAACGATTCGAGCGCGACTCGCGCGCCCGCGTCCGCCGCTCGTGCCACGAGATCGGCTCGTGCCTCGGTGTCGGTCATACGCCACCGTCTCGCCGCGCGGGCAAAAACCGTCGGGCGGATGCCCCGACGGTGCTCAGACAAGCGACGCCGACTGGGGGTCAACCATCTCAACCGCACGACTACACGAGTCTCAAAAATTCCCTTGAGGAGTGGTCTCTTCTATTCTTCGACGAATCAGGCGGTACGTAGGTGCGAACTGGCTACTGACCCCATCTTTATTGTTCTGGATCTTGTATTTCAGTGAGATGAGCCGGTGGCTCCTCTTCGGTTTCGGCCTGGTGTTCGGGATCCTACTATTCGTCCAGGCCTACCAGGGAAACCTTCTGTTAGCCCTCATTGCAGTCGTTTTCACGATCTTCGGCTTTGGCGGCTTTTGGTGGAACACGACTCAGGACGACCCAATCCAGACACGATTCTCACAGTCTCGTTAGGCAGGTACGCCCATCACTTGTAGTGACTATTCGCCGCTCGCTGTACTGTGGGATGTGGGAATTTTCACGAAATCTCCGTACAACCGGACGAACCATCACCGCACTAGAACCGCCGCCACGTTGCCACACCGAATCACCCTGCAGGATCGGACTCTCGCTCGAACTACCAAACCATTAGGCTGCGGGGGACGACACGCCGGCATGGCACTTCGAGAACCGCCGCTGGCCGCGGCCCACGACGCCCGCGGCGCACAGACGACCGAGTTCGGCGGCTGGGCGATGCCCGTCGAGTTCGATTCGATCCGTACGGAACACGAGAGCGTCCGCGAGTCCGCCGGCAAGTTCGACGTCTCGCACATGGGCGAGATCGAAGTCTCGGGGCCGGATGCCGCTGAACTGCTCGGGCGGCTCACGACCAACGACGTGAGCGCGCCCGATCCCGGCAACGCACAGTACGCGATGATCACCGACACCGAGGGCACGATCCTCGACGACACGGTGATCTACCGACTGCCCGAAACCCACGACGCCGACTTTCTGTTCGTCCCGAACGCGGGCCACGACGAGGAAATGGAAGATCGCTGGACGACCCACCGCGACGAGTGGGAGCTCGACGCGACGGTCGACAACCGCACCGAGGAATACGCGATGTTCGCGGTCCAGGGCCCCGACGCGGTCGAACTCGTCGCAAGCGCGGCCGACGACGCGAATGCAACCGCCGACGCGGACGAACCGCTCGCCGACCTCGGGCGGTTTTCGGCGACCGACGCCACCGTTGCCGACGTCGACTGCCTCGCGGCGCGCACGGGCTACACCGGCGAGGACGGCCTCGAACTGATCGTTCCGTGGGATGGGGCCGAAGCGGTTTGGGAAGCGTTCGACTGCCAGCCGTGTGGGCTCGGCGCGCGCGACACCCTCCGGATCGAAGCGGGATTCCTGCTTTCGGGCCAGGACTTCCACCACGAGGAGAACCCCCGCAACCCCTTCGAGGCCGACGTCGGCTTCGCCGTCGATCTCGACACCGAGTTCGTCGGCCGCGACGCGCTCGCCCAGGTTGCAGAACCGGGCCCCGACGAGCGCTTCGTCGGGTTCGAACTCGAAACCCGTGGCGTGCCCCGCCACGGCTACGACATCACCGACTCCGAGGGGACGACCATCGGCACGGTCACGAGCGGAACGATGAGTCCCACCCTCTCGACCCCGGTCGGGATGGGGTACGTTCCGACCGAGTACGCGGAGCCAGGGACCGCGGTTTCGGTCCGCGTCCGGGGAGAGCCGAAAGAGGCACGTACCCGGGCGCTCCCATTCCTCGAACGATGAGCTTCGAGATCCCCGACGAGTTGCGGTACATGGAGAGCCACGAGTGGGCCGACCGCGAGGACGGCACGGCACGCATCGGCATCTCCGACTTCGCCCAGGACGAACTCGGCGACATCGTGTTCGTGGAGTTCCCCGAGGAGGGCGAGGAAATCACCCACGACGAGGAGTTCGGCGTCGTCGAGTCCATCAAGGCAGTGTCCGATCTCTACTCGCCGGTTTCGGGTACCGTGACCGCGACCAACGACGCACTGCTCGACGCGCCCGAACTCGTCAACGACGACCCCTACGGCGAGGGATGGATGCTCGAAGTCGACCTCGACGACGCCGACGACCTCGACGACCTCCTCGACGCCGACGCGTACCGCAACCAGATCGAGTGATCGGCTCGGCAGTCTACCGTCCACGCGTGGTTTCGTCGCCACCGGCGCGAGATCAGCGCAGTCGATGCACGGTTCCGGCTCGAAACGGTGCAAACGATGGCCTGATATGGCCGCCACCGCAACATTTGTCAATGCCGTTCCAGTCCAGTGGAGGGCGGGTCCGTGAGTAGCGACGAGCACCGAGAGAACGGTCGCGGCAGCCCGTTCGCGCCGCATACGGCGGCCGAAACCACGGCGATGTTGGACGCGGTCGGCGTCGAGAGCGAGGACCACCTGTTCGACATTCCCGAGGAGATCGAGTTCGACGGGAGCTTCGACATCGAACCGCGGAGCGAGCGCGCGATCCGGGAGGAGATCGCGTCGATGCTCGGGCGTAACGAAGACCTCGTGGAGTTCCTCGGCCGGGGCCACTACGACCACTACGTCCCCTCGGCGGTCGACCACCTCGCCGACCGCTCGGAGTTTCTGACCTCCTACACCCAGTACCAGCCCGAGGTCGCCCAGGGGTTCCTCCAGGCGCTCTTCGAGTACCAGTCGATGCTGGTCGAACTCACCGGACTGGAGGTGGCGAACTGCTCGATGTACGACGCCGCGACCGCGCTCGGCGAGGCCGCGACGCTCGCGGTCCGAGTGCGCGCGACGAGCGGCGATCGCGTATTGGTCCCCGAACAGCTCCACGACGGCCGGCGCGCGGTGCTCGACAGCTACCTCGCCGGCACCGACGCCATCGTCGAAACCTACCCGATGGACGATGGGATCGTCGATCGTGACGCGCTCGCCGATGCGATCGACGAGGACTGCGTCATGGTCTACACCGAGAACCCTACCGTTCGCGGCACCATCGAGGAGGGTCTCGGGGCGATCGGCGAACTCACCGACGACCACGACGCACTCTTCTGTCTCGGTAGCGATCCCGTGGCGCTCTCCTTGCTCGAAGAGCCCGCGAGCGTGGGCGCCGACGTCGTGATCGGCGATGCCGCACTCGGGCTCGGCGCGGCCGATGGGATGGGACTCGGGCTGTTCGCCACTCGCGAGGCGTTCCTCCGCCAAGTCCCCGGACGGCTGGTGGGTACGGGCGAGGACAGCGAGGAGCGGCGGGCGTACACCCTCACGCTCCAGACCAGAGAACAGCACATCCGGCGCGAGCGCGCGACCTCCAATATCTGCACCAATCAGGCGTGGGTCGCGCTCCGGGCCGCGATGCACGTCGCGTGGCTCGGACCCGATGGACTAACTGATCTCGCGAAAGAGAGCGTCACGCGGGCGAACGAGGTCGCCGAGCGGCTCGACGCGATCGACGGCGTCACGGCCCCGGTCCACGACCGCCACCACTTCCGGGAGGTCGTCGCCCGCACCGATCGCGAGGCATCGGCCCTGAAAGAGGACCTCGAAGCCGAGGGGTACGCGATCCACGCGATCGACGATCACCTCGTGCAGGTCTGTGTGACTGAGACGAATGCCGACCGGATCGACGATCTCGTGGCGGCCGTGGAGGCGGTCGCATGAAATTTAATCAAGCCCGCTGGACGCGCGAGACACCCGAAGAAGGCGGCGAGGTCTACGAGCCGCTGCTCGTGGAGAAAAGCTCGCGTGCGGTCGAGACCGACGACGCACCGCTGCCCGACGATCTCACGCGGGACGGGATCGAACTCCCCGATCCTGCCGAACCGGAGCTCGCACGCCACTACACCCGGCTCTCCCAGATGAACTACGGCGTCGAGAACGGTCCGTTCCCGCTCGGGAGCTGTACGATGAAGTACAACCCGTCGTTCACCGAGGACGTGGCGGCGCTTCCCGAGGCCGCCACCCACCCCGACCGATCGACCGACAGCGTTCAGGGGAACCTCGAACTCCGCCACAAACTCGCCGACTCCCTCGCGCGTATCGGCGGGATGGACGCCGTCACCCTCCAGCCGCCTGCCGGAGCCGCCGGCGAGTTCACGGGGATCTTGATCGCGAAGGCCTACCACGAGCAGAACGGCAACGACCGAAACGAGATCGTCGTCCCCGAGAGCGCGCACGGAACGAACTTCGCGAGCGCGGCGCTCGCGGGCTACGAGGTGGTCTCGCTCCCGAGCGCCGACGATGGACGAGTGGACGTCGACGCACTTCGGGCCGCGGTGAGCGACGACACGGCGGCGCTGATGCTCACCAACCCCAATACGTTGGGACTGTTCGAGCGTGACATCGAGGAGATCGCCGACATCGTTCACGACGCCGGTGGGCTGCTCTACTACGACGGCGCGAACCTGAACGCGCTCCTCGGCCGTGCTCGCCCCGGCGACATGGGGTTCGACGTGATGCACTACAACGTCCACAAGACCTTCGCGACGCCCCACGGCGGCGGCGGGCCAGGCGCGGGCCCGGTCGGCGTGGTCGAAGAGCTCGCGCCGTATCTCCCGACGCCCCAGGTCAGCGAAATCGACTCGGACGAACCGGACGACGAGGAAGCGGCGAGCGACGACGCGAGCTACGAGCGGTTCGAACCCGAGCACTCGATTGGGAAGGTCCACGGATTCGCGGGCAACTGGCTCGTCCTCGTCAAGACCTATGCGTACATCGCGCGACTCGGCGATCCTGGACTCAGGGACACGAGTGCGAAGGCCGTGCTGAACGCGAACTATCTCGCCAGCCAGATCGACTACGACATCCCCTTCGAGCCGTTCCATCACGAGTTCGTCGCGAGCGCCGACCGTGACGCAGCGGACGTCGCGAAACGGATGCTCGACTACGGGGTGCATCCGCCGACCACGAAGTGGCCCGAGATCGTCGACGAGGCGCTGATGACCGAACCCACCGAGTCCGAGAGCCGCGCCGCGCTCGATCACCTCGCGCGGGCGTTCGACCGGGCCGCGGCCGACGACGACGTGACCCTCGAAACCGCTCCGGAACGAACGGCAGCGCGCCGGATCGACCAGGCGAGCGCCGCCCGGAACCCGCGGCTGTCGTGGCACGCGCTCGACGACGAGTAGTTCACAATCGAATCGAGTGCGGCCCGATTCGTTGCTAACCTTTAGTATCGGCCCGGTCGTGGATTCACACATGACCGTCGTCAGCGTCTCGATGCCCGAAGAGCTCTTGGATCGGATCGACGAGTTCAGCGACGAACACGGCTACACCGGCCGGAGCGAGGTAGTCCGCGACGCCGCGCGCGAACTCCTCGGCGAGTTCGAGGACGCGCGGCTCGAAGACCGCGATCTCATGGCGGTCGTCACAGTCCTCTTCGACTACGAGACCACGAGCGTCGAGGAGCGGATGATGGGGCTTCGTCACGAGCACGAGGACCTCGTCGCGGCGAACTTCCACAGCCACGTCGGGAGTCACTACTGCATGGAGCTGTTCATCCTCGACGGCTCGCTCGAAGCCATCTCGGCGTTCGTCGGCAAGATCCGCGCGACCCGGGACACCCTCAGCGTGGACTACTCGGTGATGCCGGTCGACGACTTCACCGCGGCGGCTGTCGGGGACTGACGCCCACAGTGGCGGCTGGCTCTGCCGATGGTGGATTCGTCTACCCCGTCTCGTCGCGTAGTTTCCGATCGGTCCGTCGGAGCTCCGCCGGCGTGTTCACGTTGACCAGCCAGCCGTCACACCGGACGGCGGCGATGGTCGCGTCCGCCTCGATCCGGATGCGGATGGCGTCGCTCATCTCGTACTCGCCGCGCGGCGAGCGCTCGACCCGCCGACAGGCATCGAACAGCGCCGGTGTCGCCGTTTGAACGCTCGCGGCCACGAGGCTCGGATCGGGCGGGTCGTCGGGTTTCTGTCGACGCGCAACGATCTCGTCGCGCTCGTTCAGGACACAGACCATTTTCTCGCGCGCCGCTGCGGCCGAGACTTCTTCGACGAGGACGGTGCCGTCGATGCTGGGGTCGCGCTGGCGGTCGACCAGTTCCTTGAGGTCACAGCGAACGACGCTATCGCCGTCCATCAGCACGAACGGTCCGTCGACGTGGGCCTCGGCGGTCAGAAGCGCGTGGGCCATCCCCTCGCGCTCGCGTTGGTGGGTGTACGTGATCGGAACGCCCGCGAACGAATCGCCGTAGCGTTCGATGATGCGCTCGCCCTCGTAGCCGACCACCACGACCAGCGTCTCGACGCCGAGATCGACCAACTGCTCGAAACAGTGTTCGATTATCGGCTTCCCACCGACTTCGAGCACCGCCTTCGGCGTCTCGGCGGTGAGCGGACGGAGTCGCGTCCCCTCGCCCGCCGCGAGCACGACGGCCTTCATACGCCGGCGTGTGTCCGCTGCGGGCAAAGTCGTTGGGGCGAGCGTGATAGACGAGCACAGGCCGATCCAACGGTCGTCGGGGACAGCGTAGTGGTGGCCAGCGATCGATCGATCTCGGAACGACTCACGTGGTTGGTGTACCGACACGAGCAGTAATTTTATGTACTCTTAGCCACACCATCTATGGAATGAACTCGTGCCCGATCTGTGACGAGGGCGTTACCGAGGAGCGGCCCCGCCACCAGGTGATCCTCGAAATCGAGGACGAAACGCGCTCGACCAGCCAGTTCATGGGCGACGAGACGGGAATCAAGCGGGTGTCCATCGATCGGCAGCTCTGTGCCGACTGCTGGCAAGACCTCCGCGAGACGCTGTCGACGTAGCGCCCGATCGTCCCGCCCTCGGTCCGCTGCCCGCCGTTTCTTCTCCTTCAGCGCTAGTTTCGAAGCGTAACATCGGTGGCTAGCGCGACGAGCCTCTATCGCTGTTGTAATCGACGCTACTTCGATCGTATCTGGTAAGAACGAAATTACGGTGTCGGCTAACAGTGCTTTCAACGTCCACTGACGGTTGGTTTGTCCCAAATTCTCCCTACATCGTCTTTCTCACCGCTTAATACAGCAATAATATTTTTATTAGTAATATCGAATACCTTCGAAAATATTCATATCGAGTCCGCTCATTGTGGGTAGTGTGATGTCCGACAACAACATCGACGTCCGATCCGAGCTCAAGAACCACCCGAAAATCCTCAGCGCGCTGTTCGGCCTGATGGTCCTGCTGTCCCAGGTGGGAACCGTGGCCGCCGGCAACAATGGCGTAATCTATGGGCCTTAGTCGATTTCGTCAACGTCCACTTCAGTAGCCCACGTCAGTCGCCCGTTCGTCTTCACAGGCACGTTTTCGAGAGCTAAGAACTCCTGAAGTTCATCATATGATAGGCAAAAAGGAGGTACACTACCAGGTGACAGATGATAACAACCATCTTCAGTATATGGTATGACGAGACTCCCCAACCCTCCCAGCGGTGTAGGATATACTTTCATGTAAACACGGAATGATTCGCCCTTTCGTTCTATATTCAGGAAGTTAGGCTGGCCACCGGCTTGCTGTGCAATCGCCAGCCCACCGTCGCCGATCACGAGATACTCGTCGCCCATGATGCTCTCGTCGCGGGCGATCCCGAGGGCGGACTGGAGCGGGAAGCCAGCGTTGAGCAGGCGTGCAAGCGTCCGGCCCATCCGGATCGCCTCGGAGTTGAGTACGTCGGTGAGGGTGGCGATCCCGCCGATGGAGCCTGCCTCGATCAGCGCCATTCCCTGCCGGTAGGACTGGCAGGCGTTGAGCAGGAACGCGTCCACACCGACGGTGTCGAGGGTGTTCACGTCGAGAGCGCCGTTCGCACACTCGAAGCCGCCGTCGTCGACGTGGCCGATGTAATGGAGGAAGTCCGTCCGAGCCGAGAGCACGTCTTCGAGTTCGGCGGTCGTGAGATCACGGTGAAGTGAGACGTCGAACGGCAGTTCGTCGCGGTCGCCGTAGACGTCCTCGATGAGGTCGCGCTCCTCGGCCATGTCGGCGTCGTTGCAGACCACCGTGATGTCGATGTCGCCGTCGACGGGCGTCCTGTCGAGGCGGTTCCGGTAGGCCTCGACCGAGGCCTTGCTCGCGCCGAGGGGCATCCCCGCCCCGACCCACGCCTCTTCGAGTGAATCGGTGGTCTCGGGACTCACGAACTCGAGGTCAGCGTCGGTGTTTGGGTCCGGGTTCGTGCTCCGCGTGGTGCTTGCAGTCGCGCTCGCTCCCCGAGTGAATCCCGCCTCTCGCCTGGCTGCCTCCACGCCGTCGTCGAACATCAGCGCGTTCGAACGCTCGACGGACTCCGTGCTCGCCGACCGGACAACTGCGAGATCGTCGACGACGAACGGGAGCGTTTCGACGCTCGTCGGCGTGGGTTCGACGTGGGAGGTGAGTTTCCACTCGGGGAGGTACTCCTCGATGGCCGCGAACGGCACGTCGAGATACGCATCGAGCCGTTCGGCCAGCGGTCGATCGTAGAGCGCGGCGAAATCGAGACCGACGTCGGCCTCGACCGCTTCGCGCTCGTGGAGCGCCACGGGGTAGAGTCCCTCGGTCCGTGCGAGACAGTCGAGGAAGAACGTCTGCTTCAGCGTCTGTTCGACGGTCCGCTCGAAACCGCTTGGGCCGTCGAGCGAGTATTCGAGCCCGTGATCGGTCCGAATGCGGGGCTCGTCGCCGGGGCGAACGCGCGCGCCGAGGTAGTACGCCAGCGGGGCGACCACGAAGATCGAGCGGTACTCCGGCGGCACCTCGATCGTCACCCCCGTTTCGGGCGGTTCGAGCCCCGCGAGATCGAGTTCGTCACCGAGTTCGATCGTGGGTGGATGGCCTCGAAGGGTGGGATAGGAGCGCTCGGGCGAGGTCGTCTTGAGCGCGGAGCCGAACGTCGAGATCGCGGCCATCAGGTCCTCGGGGTCGGTCGTGGCCGTGACCGTCGCGGCGGGGCGCTCGTGGTGTGAGCGCGCGCCCACCACGACCTCGGTTGCGTCGTCGAACTCGATCGTCATTCCCTCGATGTCGGCGCGCACCGAGACGGTGCTCTCGACCCGGCAGTAGAGCTTGATCGGCGCGCTCAGCTCGATCGTGTACTTGCCGTGTGGCAGTTCCTCACTCGCGAAGTGCTCGGCCTGGGCCACGATGGCCCCCGACTCGTCACGAGCGTGGACCGAGATCACGCTCGGCAGCGAAATGGCCGACGTCCGGATCGCGACCGCGTTCTCGACCGGGAACCGAAACCGATCGGTGTCGGCCGGTCGCGGCGCGACCGACTCCGGCGTCGTCAGCGCGTACCGATGGCGCTCTATCGAGTCCACCACCGCGATACCCGCGCCGCCGTCGACCGGTTCGAACGACGGGTTCATCCGCGATCCCCGCTCTGGGTCGGGCGTCCGTTGGCCATGTCTACGGTACTATCTATAGCCAACGCGCTCTAAAGTAAAAACCTATGGATGGTAGAACATCATATTTCCTGTCTCAGTATGTCTTCGATTCGCTGGCGGCGATGGGTGTGAAACGGACTGCTCACGACGGCCGAATGGGTCGATGGTGCAGCCGTGGTTGGTGTCGGCATGGAACACTAATTAGCCGCTGGGGCTCCGTGCCGACCCATGGACGATCCGAGTACTATCCGTAGATTCGAATCCAAGCGCCGCTAAGCACGCGGCTGCCGACATCACAACCCTGATGGACGATGGTGTCGTACACCAGTTCATGGCACGAGCTTCCATCGTCGGTGCGGGAATGACGAAGTTCGGCGTTCACGAACGGCCGTTGCCGGACCTGTTCGCCGATGCCGCGTTCGACGCGTTCGACGATTCGGGGATCGAGCCGCCCGAAATCGAGGCGCTCTACTTCGGTAACGCGATGGGTGGGATGACCGAAAACGATACTCACCTCGCGCCGACGCTCGCCTCGCACATCGGCTGTACGGGCGTTCCCGCCCAGCGCTTCGAGGACGCGTGTGCCACCTCGGCGACCGCGTTCAAGCACGCGGTCGAGGCGGTCGAGTCCGGCCGTCACGACGTGGTGCTCGCCGGTGGCGTCGAACGCTGCACGCCCGAGACCGGACTCGACACCGGTGCGATGACGAAGGTGTTCGTCAGCGCCGCCCACCGCCAGTACGAACAGCCCGCCGGCCTCACCTTCCCTGGCGTGTTCGCGCTGCTCACGAAACGCCACATGCACGAGTACGGTACTACCGAGGAGCATCTCGCCGAGGTCGCGGTCAAGAACCACTACAACGGGACGCTCAATCCGCGCGCGCATTTCGGCCGCGAGACCAGTGTCGAAAAGGTGCTCGACTCGCCGATCGTCGCCGACCCGTTTCATCTGATGGACTGCTGTCCGTTCTCGGACGGTGCGTCGGCGGTCGTGGTCGCCAGCGAGGAGGCCGCCGAGAGCTTCGAGAACCCGGTCGATGTGGCGGGCGTGGGCCATGCGACCGACGTGGTGCCGCTCGCGGACAAGGACGATCTCCCGGCGACCCAGGCCGCCCGCGATGCGGCGAGCCAGGCGTACGAGCAGGCGAACACGACCGCCGATGCGATCGATTTCGCGGAGATCCACGACTGCTTTACGGGGGCTGAAGTGATGGCGACCGAGGCACTCGGACTCTTCGAGGACGGTGCGGGTGGCCCGGCAGCGGCGGCGGGGCGGACCGCCCTGGATGGCGACGTACCCGTAAACCCCTCCGGTGGACTGAAGGCGAAGGGTCACCCTCTCGGAGCGACCGGCACCGCACAGCTGGTCGAACTCACCGAACAGCTCCGCGGCGAGGCCGGCGATCGCCAGCTCGACGATCCCGAGCGCGCGGTCGCGCACAATCTGGGTGGCGACGCCGCGACCACCGTCGTCACGGTGATGGAGGCACGGCGATGAGCGGTCCCGAACCGAGCGCCGATCGGCTCGATTACGTCGAGTGGGCAGACCGTCTCCGCGACGGCGAACTCCTCGGCCAGGAATGTGCGGAGTGTGGCCACACGACCGCGGCCCCGAAAGCCGCGTGTGCGAAGTGCGGTTCGCGGACGATCGCCACCGTCACGCTGCCGACGACCGGCACCGTCCACTCCGAAACCACGATCGCGGTTGCACCCGAAGGATTCGAGGGCGAGTACCAGGTCGCCGTGGTTCGGCTCGGCGACGCCAAGATCCTCGGCCGGATCGACGGCACGATCGACATCGGCGATCGCGTCTCGTTCACCGACGTCGTGACTGCGGACGACCACCCGGCTCCCGTTTTCACCCCGGTCTGACGGCCAAGCGACGGTTCCACAGCTCGCTGCGTTTTCTGCCGTGTGATGAACTGGAACGGCGAGCGAGTTCAGAGCGTGTAGTTGTGCGTGCCGGTCTCGGTTTCGAGAAACGCCGTCAGAAGCGAGATCGTCGCTTCGATGTCGGCGTGGTGAGCGCTCTCGGTCACGGTGTGGAGATACCGGGTCGGGATCGAGAGCGCGCCGACCGGCGTCGCGCCGTTCGTGTTCTGAAAGCCCGCGGTGTCCGTCCCGCCCGCGGGCAGGATCTCGCGCTGGTGATCGATTCCGCGGTCGGCGGCGAGATCCTGGAGTCGTCGGTGGACCTTGGGGGTCGTGATCACGCTCGAATCCTTCAGCTTGATCGCCGTGCCCGCGCCGAGTTCCGTGACGTGTTCGGCCTCGTCGAAGCCTGGGACATCGTTCGCGACGGTGACGTCGAGCGCGACCGCGAGATCGGGATCGAGATCGACGCCGAGGGCCTGCGCGCCACGGATCCCGACCTCCTCCTGGACCGTGGCCGCGAAATGCACGGTGACGTCGGGATCGTCGAGGCGACGGGCGGCTTCGAGCATCGCGAACACGCAGACCCGATCGTCGAGCGCCTTCCCCGTGATGTGCTCGCCGAGGCTCTCGGTCGTCTGCTCCATCGTCACGAGGTCGCCGGGCGTGACGCGTTCGTTCGCCGTCTCGCCGTCGAGACCCAGATCGACGTGGACGTTTTCTACTGTGGGCTCGGCTTCGTCGTCGTCCTGCGTGTGGGGGGTGGTCGAGCCAATGACACCACGAAGATCGCCGTTGTCGGTGTGGATCCGGACTCGCTGGGCGCGGAGCACGCGGGGGTCCCAGCCGCCGAGCGCGTCGAGCCGGAGGAACCCGTCGTCGGTGACGTGACGTACCATGAACCCGATCTCGTCCATGTGGGCCGCGATCACCACCGAGTAGTCGCCGTCGCCGACGGTGCCGACGACGTTCCCCATTGCGTCGGTGTGAACTTCGTCGGTCGCGTCGTCGAGTTCGCGCTCCACGATCTCTCGAATCGCGTCCTCGTACCCCGGGACGCCGGATTCCTCCGTTAGCTCCGTGAGAATGTCGAGATCGAAGGCGTAGTCTGGATTCACGCCCACAGCGTGTGGCTCGGTACGCATATACTGTCGGGCAGCGGCAGCCCCGACCGCTCCGACCCCCTCGATCCCAACCGCTATGATCCTCACGACCCTACTCGGGGCACGCGTGAACACCGATCGTGTGGTGCTGGCGACGATGATCTTCGCGGTGCTGTTCGGGCAGGTGGCGCTCTACCCCGGCGTCCCGGAGCTCGTGGCAGCGCTCGGTGCAACCACGACGCTCGACGCGAGCACGTGGTTTCTCGCCGCCGAGTACGCCGGCTTCGTGCTCTTCGCTGGCGTCTGGGGTGCGCTGAGTGACGCTGCAGGTCGGCGGGTCCCCTTCATCGTCGCGGGCGCGCTCGGCGGCGTCGTGAGCTACGCGGCGTTGATCGGTCTCGCCGCAGTCGCCGGGATCGGGTTCGGCACGATGCTCGTCCTCCGCTTCGTCGAGGGGAGCTTCACCATCGCGGCGTTCTCGCTCTCGATCACGATGCTGATGGATCTAGAGGGTGGTCACGGCCGGAACATGGGCGCGGCGGGCATCGCCATCGGCTCCGGGACGGCACTCGGCGCACCGCTCGGCGGCCAGCTCTCGTCGATCGGGCCGCTCGTGCCGATCGCCGTCGCCGCCGGCCTCCTCTGTGTCGTTGCGCTGCTGGCGACGCGGGTGACCGACAGAGTCCCCGAGAGCCAGCGCGGCGGTCTCGGGGCCGCGATCACCGGGCTCACCGAACGGCCCGCACTCGGCCTCCCCTACGCCTTCGGCTTCGCCGACCGCTTCACGGCGGGCTTTTTCGCGCTCGTCGGCACGCTCTACTTCCGACAGACGTTCGAACTCGACGCGGGCGCGGCGGGCATCGTGCTCGGCCTGTTTTTCGCGCCGTTCGCGCTCGGCCAGTATCCGATGGGCCGACTTTCCGATCGGATCGGCCGTCTCCTCCCGGTCGTCGCGGGATCGGTGCTCTATGGGGCTTCGATCCTCGCGGTCTATCTCGCCCCCACGATCGAGATCGCGAGCGCGACGATGATTTTGCTCGGGATCGCCGGCGCGCTCGTCGCTCCGGCCACGATGGCGCTCGTCACGGACCTCGCTCCCGACGACCGGGGGACGGCGATGGGCGGGTTCAACGTCTTCGGCAGTCTCGGCTTCCTCGTGGGCACCGTCGGCGGCGGCGTGATCGCCGACAGCGTCGGCTTCGGCGCGGCCTTTCTCGCCGCCGCCGCGCTCGAAGCCGGGATCGTCCTCGTTGCGCTCCCGCTGCTCGTCCGTCTCGACATCCCCCGAGCGACGCTGTTCGGCGATCGAGAGTCGACCTGACGACGACTTCCACCTGTCGGCGGCTGTCTCGACATCTCGTCGCGAATTTCACAACACCTGATGTCGGCTCGGTTGCCGATTGATGCATCCATCCGGCATTCATTTCGTCTATTTCGCAGTCATGATGATGGCTGGTGATTTGTTTCGAACCAATGGCGAGCTTCACTGCCAGATCAACGAGACATCAGACAACCGTTCGTTCCACGCGCGCCAGAGCGTCGATTGATTCGGGAGTATCTCGAAACCGAGATCATCGAAACCACTCAGTAGTGAATCCCAGATTGTCTTTTATTTGACTTATCGTGAAATAACCAACATAGTTTATGTCTGTGGAAGTTGTATGACAGGTCGAGATAAGAACATGAGTACAGAATCTAAAACCAATGAGAACAACCTACCAATCACCGAAAGCTGGCGAGTATTAGCAGGCATTGGAGTCCTTGTTTCAGTGTTCGGAATCATCGCGATCTTCTCACCGCTTGTGAGCGGGATTGCACTCTCGCCGATACTCGGTGTGTTGCTCGTCGCTGGTGGAATCGGACATAGCATTCACGTCTTTTCTGCCCGAGAATGGAAGGGCTTCATCTGGCAGGCCCTGCTCGCGGTAATCTATATCGTCAGTGGCGTCACATTGATCGTGAACCCGGTGATTGGACTCTTGACCCTCACGCTCCTCTTGGCAGCGTTCTTCTTCGTCGAGGGTGCCGTCGGGATCGTGATGGCGTTACGACTCCGTCCGTCGTCGGGGTGGGGCTGGCTGCTCGCCAGCGGCGTCATCGGCGTCATTGCTGGCGCACTGGTCTGGACCGGTTGGCCGATAACTGCGCTGTGGGTGGTCGGTCTCGTCTTCGGGATCAAACTACTCAGCACGGGTGCGGCAATGATCATGTTGGCCATCGGTAGCCGCAAAGCCGCACGCGACACCACCTCGTCCGGTAGCACTCCTCGCGGTGCCTGAACTGCGAGCAAGCTTTCAAGTCTTGGAGCGCGTCGGCTGGAAATACTTGATAATGGTTCAAAAGATCTGCTTTTGTATTTTGGAGTCGAATTCTCGCTTTGTCCATGGACGATCCACCTTGGCCCTCGCTCTGATCAAGGGGGGAGGACTGTGGTCGTAATTACCCTTCTCGTGCTCGCAACGCTGATCGGACTGTCCGTGGTCCTCTATTCGAGTCGCGTCCAGAATTCGGAACGCTACCAGGCCATGGTCCTCCCACTCGGCGATATCATGGACATCGGGTTCGTTGCGATGACGCCGATAATCGTGGGCATCACCGGAATCGATTCGCCGCTAACGATGGCCGGTCTCTGCACACTTGGCTACGCAACAGGGTGGGTCATGCGGTACAATATCCGGTATTTCGAGCCCGTTTCTACCGAGAAAGGAATTCTACGTAACTTGTCGAATACTTCTCAGGGAGCATTGATTGTGGCGTCTGTCGTGAACGTTGCCTATTATCTACAGCTAATGGGTGGTGTCGTCATTTTCATCGTCGTCGCCCCGTTTAATTTCGATGGTGGCGCTCTGTCCGGATCGGGAATTGCTGTCGCGGTACTCGTCGCTCTCGGTCTGATCGGCTTTCTCCGCGGTCTGGACAAATTCAACGAGTTGAGTGAGCGGACGACAGCCTTCAACCTCGCAGCTGTCTCTGCGATTATCATTGGATTCGCCGCGTACAACCTACAAGTAGCCGTAGCAGGGAACTGGGTGCTTCCCGACTACAACCCTCCGCTGACCACCCAAGGCGCACGACAGATCCTCGGGTTCTTCGCCCTCGTCCAAGGTTTCGAGGCCTCGCGGTACATCGGTCGAGAATACAGTGCGGAACGGCGTATTCGGACGATGCGAGACGCGCAGATCGTCGCTACGGTCGCATTCGTTCTCTTTCCTGCGGCAGCCCTTCTCCTCTTCGCTCAGGTTCGTCCGAATCTGGGGCCGACCGCGGTCGTTCAGATCGGTGCGGTGGCGAGCCCCGTCCTTCCGTTGCTCATACTGGCCTTAGCGATCGGCAGTCAGGCATCCGCCGCGATTACCACGATCTCCTCGCGCTCCGATGTCCTCTTGGACCTCTCGAACGAGGCGATTCCACGGCGTCTCACCTTCCCGATTCTTGCCGCGGGAGCAATCGCCGTCGTGCTGGTCACCGACGTGCTCACGGCTGTCGCAACCGCTTCACGGGTATTTGCGGTATTCTTCACGCTACAGTGTCTGATCGCGCTGATTCTCGCAAGCCGTCACGAACACTGGAAACAGGCCGTAGGCATCATCCTGGTCGGCTTGGCGATGGTTGTCATCGCGATATTTGGGCTCTCCACCTGAGTTGCGCCTCACATCTGTTGGATCCCGTTATGAACGTGAGATCAACGTTTATCACTGAAAAATCAGTATTGGATCAGTTGAATCTCGTCGCCGAGCGACATCGAATGATTTAGCATTTTAATCATGTGTCAGAGTCCTCTCAGCCAACATACGATCGTCGAGCGCTTGATTCGGACGCTAATGGTTGCTGTAGAAGACGAGGGCAGCGCGTCAGCGCGTAGCGTTGACAAGCCACTGTCTTCGTTCGACGACAGCGGGCTCCTCGATCACCTCGACTGTTCGAATCCTCATACCAGAATTATTTCAATTTTGGTGAAAGTCATTGTCATTCGAGGTGTGTTATCGATACACTCCCGGGATCGGGGGCAGCGAACCGTGAATGAATGAGCGCTCTATGGTCTGAACGAACACACGACTCGGTTCGAGGCTCGGTCGGCGGGGGCAATGGGGAGCTACAATGGCAGATCAAGAATTTCACGGCCAAATCGGCCGTACGTACAACGAATCCGAACCGTGGTGGCCCGAAGAGACCCGGGCACCTGAAGACGCCCCGAACGTCTTGATGATCGTCCTTGACGACGTTGGATTCGGCCAGCTGGGCTGTTATGGCGGACTGATCGACACGCCGAACATCGACAGATTGGCCGAGAACGGTCTCCAGTACAACAACTTCCACACCACGGCGATCTGCTCACCGACCAGGAGCTGCCTGATGACTGGGCGGAACCACCACTCGAACGGAATGGCCGGAATCACCGAAATCACGACCGGATTTCCGGGGTACGACGGTCACATTCCCCACGAGAACGGCTTCCTTCCGGAGATGCTCGGTGAACAGGGCTACAGCACCCACGCGCTCGGCAAGTGGCACCTCTCGCCCGTCGAGGCCAACAGCGCCGCCGGTCCGTACGACGAGTGGCCGCTCGGGCGCGGATTCGAGCGCTTCTACGGGTTCCTCGGCGCTGACTCCGACCAGTACACGCCGCCGCTCATCTACGACAATCACCAAGTCGAACCACCGGCGACGCCCGAGGAGGGGTATCACTTCACCGAGGACATCGCCGCCCGTGCCATCGAGTTCATGACCGACGCGAAACAGGTCAACCCGGACAAACCTCTCTTCAAGTACTTCTGTCCCGGCGCGTGCCACGCGCCCCACCAGGTCCCTCAGGAGTGGGCCGACAAGTACGAGGGCGAGTTCGACATGGGCTGGGACGAAGCCCGTGAGCAGATCCTCGAACGCCAGAAGGAGATGGGTGTGGTGCCGGAAAACACGGATCTCTCGCCACAGAACGAAGACGTTCGAGAGTGGGACTCCCTGTCGGAGGACGAACACCGCCTTTACTCCCGGATGATGGAGGTGTTCGCGGGCTTTCTCGAACACACCGACCACCAGATCGAGAAACTCCTCGACTTCCTCGACGAGCTCGGCGAACTCGACGACACGCTCGTGATGCTCGTCTCGGACAACGGAGCCAGCCCCGAAGGCGGCCCCACGGGATCGCTCAACGAGAATCGCTTCTTCAACAACATCGAGGAGAACGTCGAGGACAATCTCGACGCGATCGACGACCTCGGTGGTCCGGAGTACTACAACCACTACCCGTGGGGATGGACGTGGGCGGGGAACACGCCATTCCGACGCTGGAAGCGCGAGACGTATCGCGGCGGCGCGAGCGACCCGATGGTCGTCCACTGGCCGAACGGCATCGACGCCGAGGGGGAAATGCGCGATCAGTTCGTCCACGCCATCGACCTCGTGCCGACGATCCTGGAATCGATCGGGATCGAGGCCCCCGACGAGATCAAAGGCTACTCGCAGTCGCCCATCGAGGGCACGAGTTTCGCGTACTCGTTCGACGACCCCGACGCGCCGGAACAGCACACCACCCAGTACTTCGAGATGCTCGCGACGCGCGCGATCTACCACGACGGCTGGCGCGCCGTCCATCCCTGGCCGCTGGACGAACCGATCAGCGCGGAGGACCTCTCGGCCAGCAGTCTGGAGGACTCCGGGTGGGAACTGTATCACGTCGCCGAGGACTTCTCGGAAGCCCACGACGTCAGCGACGAACACCCCGAGAAACTGCTCGAACTCATCCAACTGTGGTGGTCTGAAGCCGGAAAGCACAACGTGTTGCCGCTCGACAGTCGCGGCGTGGCACGGCTCGCCGAACCGCGCCCCCAACCCGGCAAGCCCCGCGACAGGTACGTCTACCACCCCAGCGAACAGCACGTCCCCGAGAACGCGGCCGCCAAAGTGCTGAACCGCGACCACAGCATCACCGCCGATCTGTCGATTCCGGCCAGTGGGGCCGAGGGCGTCCTGATCGCTCACGGCGCTCGCTCGGGTGGCTACTCGCTGTTCATCGAGGACGGTCGGCTCCACTACGTCCACAACTACGTGGGCGTCGAGGAGTACGAGGTCGTCGCCGACGAGCGAGTTCCCGAGGGCGACGTCTCGGTTAGCATGGAGCTCGAGACGACCGGCGAGCCCGATGCCCAGAACGGGAAGGGCACACCGGCGACAGTCCGCCTCTACTACGGCGACGAACAGGTGGGCGAGGGTGATCTGCTGACGACGATCCCCATCAGCATCAGTATCGTTGCTGGACTGAGCTGTGGACGAGACGCCGTCAACGCCGTCAGCGACGAGTACCGGGACCGATCACCGTTCGCGTTCACCGGCGACATCGATCGCGTGACCGTCGACGTCAGCGGCGAACCGTTCGTCCATCACGAGGCCGAGATGGACCGCATCCTGGCGCGGGAGTGATGCGAACGAGCGTCCGGGAGTCCGCTCGCCCGATGGCCTCCGTGCGCCCCCGTCCGTCGGTCGGGGGGTCAGTCACGGGCTCGACACGAGAGGATTCACCGTGGCGGTAGTCCTCGAATCCCTCGCGCGGCTGTCGGTGCTGGTCTTCGTCGTGACGAGCATGCTTGCGATGGGGCTGAACCTGACGGTTGCACAGATCCTCGCCCCCTTGCGAGACCTGCGCCGAGTCGCGACGGCGCTTTTGGCGAACTTCGTTCTCGTGCCTGTCCTCGCCTACGCCATTCTCGTCGTGATTCCCCTTTCGCAAGCCCAGTCCATCGGACTGATACTGCTGGCGACCGCGGCCGGTGCCCCGTTTCTGCCCAAGCTCGTGGAGACCGCAAAGGGCAACCTCGCCTTCGGCGTCGGGCTGATGGTCCTGTTGATGGTAGTCACCGTCGCGTACGTCCCGGTGGTGCTCCCGTTGTTGCTGCCCGGTGTCGAGGTCGCTCCCCTCGACATCGCGAGTTCGCTCGTGGTCTTGATGCTCATCCCGCTCGCCATCGGTCTGGTTGTCAAGGCCCGCTACTCGGACGTGGCCGACTCCGTCCAGCCTGCAGTCAACCAGACGTCGAGTACGGCGCTGATCCTTCTGGTCGTCCTGATGCTAGTCCTGAACTTTCAGACGGTTCTGAGCGTGATCGGGACCGGCGTGATCCTCGCCCTGCTGTTGTTCATCGTCGCCTCGTTCGCCATCGGGTGGGCGCTGGGTGGGACGGAGGTCGACAATCGGTCGGTGATGAGTCTCGGGACGGCCCAACGCAACGTCTCGGCCGCGCTGGTCGTCGGCGCGCAGAACTTTGCTGACCCGAACGTGCTCGTCGTGCTGATCGTCGGCGCAATGTTGATGCTGGTCGTCCTGTTACCGCTCGGTGGCGAACTCGGCCGACGCACTGCTCCGAGCACCGAGAGCCCGGAGCGTGAGAGAATGACTGTCGAAGACTGAACCGACTGACCACACGACTGTTCGTTGTTCGGTCTTGTCGCTCCAATCCTTCTCGTGGTTCAGCGAGAGTCCCGTCGTTCACGGCACAGGGGATCTCACGATTCGAAAGCGAAAACCTGGTTCCAGTCGTCCTTCATGCTCGCAACGATCCAATCTTTCTCCTCGGCCGTTTCCATCAGCGACGGGGGAAATGCGCCGAGCATGGGGTCCGCCAGTCCTTTGGCCGAACCGTACGCATACTCGCGCTCGTCGTCGTCGTGGAACAGCAACATCATCAACCGCGGACCGCTGCCCGCACCGGTCCATTCGAGCATCTCGCGGTCTCCGGTGGAGTTACCGAACGCCGCGATCGGCCGCCTGCCGATGAACTTGTGGATGCCGATCGGCTTGCCTGCCTCGTCGTCGATGAAATCGATCTCGGGCAAGCGCATCAACACCGGTTCGCCGTCGCGGACCTCATAGCGGGTCTCGATCGTCGATCCCACCACTTCCTCGGGTGGAACCCCGTAGGCCGCCTCAGTCATCGGCCGCATGAACTCGACGCCACCGCCGGAGAAAATGTATGTCTTGAACTCGTTGGCCCGCAAAAACGCGAGCAGCTCGACCATCGGCTGATAGACCAATTCGGTGTAGCGCCGCTCGAAGCGTGGATGGCGCGCCTCGTCCTGCCAGTCGGTCACGATCTCCTCGAACTCGGCCGTGCTCATGCCAGCGTGCGAGGCCACGATCAGTTTGATCAGTCCTTTCTTCCCCCCGCCGCCAACGCCTCGAGATCGTCGTCAAGCACCGCTTTGAATGGCTGTGTGGTCTTCCACTCCGGGTGCTGGGGTGCCAGCGCTTTGATCCGGTCCATCGCGAAGGCGAGTTGGGTGTACGTCGGCTGCTCCACCCACAGCGTGCCGTCGTTGTCGAACGTGGCGATGCGTTCGGCGGGCGGCACGAAATCGGGGGAGTCCGTCGTCGTCACCTTCTCCACGAACGTGAGGATGGACTGTTTGGCTTCGCTGTCATTCCAAGACGGAAGTGGACGTGTAGACTGATCGTTCATCTCGTTCGGTTACTGGTTCCGAAAGTTAATAATCACGCTCGATTTGTTTTGTCCTGATTATGGTGGAATGAAATACTTCTGATTCGGATTCGATACGTGGATCAGCACCCTTTCACGCCTCATCGCTGATATTGTAAACTAGATAATTGTTCCACCGAACACACTAAGCCTCAACACAGTCATGGGTATTGGTACAGTATGGCGTCCGACCAAATCACTCTCAGCGAGGCACTCTCGATGGCCATTGGTGGAATGGTCGGCGGTGGGATCTTCGCTGTGCTCGGGGTCGTAGCTGTCGAAGCTGGTACCGCTACGTGGATCGCGTTCGTCGCGTCGGGCGTCGTCGCCATCTGTGCTGGCTACTCGGCGTTACGGCTCAACGCGCGATCAGAAGGCCAGTTGAACCCGATCGCCTATATCGAACAATTCACCGGTAGCACGACGCTCGCGGGCATGACCGGCTGGACGTTCATCACCGGATACGTCGGAACGATGTCGCTGTACGCCTACTCGTTCGGAGGATATTTCACCGAACTGATCGGTGCGGACGCGGTCGCAGGCCTTCCGCTCCAACCGGTCATCACGCTGCTCGTTATCGTCGTGTTCGTCGGTCTCAACCTCGGCGGGGCACACGCGTCGGGACGCACCGAAAACATACTCGTCGGTCTCAAAGTGCTCATTCTGCTTGTTTTCGGTTTCGGTGGGCTCTATTATGGGTTCCAGCGAGGACTGATCAGTTCCGGTCTCGAGGACCTGCAAGTGAGCACGCTGCTGGCTGCCAGCATCGGCTTCGTCGCGTTCGAAGGCTGGGAGCTCCTGTTGTTCGACCAGGAAAACATCGAAAACCCCCAGGAGACGATCACGAAGGCGATCTACGGCTCGATCGTGTTCGTGACCGCACTCTACGTGATCGTGGCCGTCGTGACGACGAACCTCGTGAGCACGGAGGTCATTCAACGAAACGCAGAAACCGCGCTCGCGGTTGCTGCGGAACCGTTCCTCGGCCAGTTCGGCTTCGTGTTGATCTCGATCGCGGCACTGTTCTCGACCGGGAGTGCGCTCAACGCGACGCTGTTCAGTGCGTCCCGACTGACGCGGATGCTCGTTGCGGACGATCTGCTCCCGAGCCAACTCCGTGGCGTCGACGACGACCCGACCCGTCCGCTGCTCGTTCTCGGCGTACTGACGGCGTTGCTGAGCGGTCTCGGTGGTCTCGACGGGATCAGTTCGTTCGCCTCACTGTCGTTCATCACGATCTTCGGCGGATTTAGCCTGCTGGCGTTCCTCGAACGGACATCGTTCGTGTCGGCACTAATCCCCGCGATCGGCTGTCTGGGTGCGATCGCCACCATCGTCGGGCTACTGTATAACCTCGTCACAACCGAACCGGAGGTGTTCGTGGCAGTGGTCGGGATCTCGATTGCAGCCGTCGCCATGGAACTGCTGTATTTCGACCGGGAGCCGATTCTTGCTGAAGCACGGAATGTCAAGCAGCGACTCTGACGAGGTGCTGTTCTTCGGCAGGGTAGTTGCCCGCTATCCGTCGAAACACTCCAAACGGCACTATAACTGGCGTCAGTATGTGGTCTTGCTCCGTGCCATGGTGAAGAAGGCGACCACGTATGGAGCATCATTGATGACCCATGCAGAATCCACCGATGCGCTGCCAGCCGCCCCACCTATCCCAGAAGGCCGTTCAGGATGCTGGCGACGAAAAAGAGGATGACTACCTCGCTGACGATCCACGAGTTCGTGTTCATCCAGTCTCGAATCTTTGGGAGGATGGCTTCCGCGCGTTCTCCGAGCACTACCATACCGAGTGACGGAGACGCCAGCAACACCAGCGTGACGAGAACGAACGGAATGGCGTCCGTCAGCGGAAAGTCGTGGGCGGCGAGATAGGAGCCGACGGTGACGGAGGTGATGATGTCGGTTGGAAAGAATCCGAGCAGCAAGAAGCCGAGCCGGAACGAGAACTGCGGTGTGGCCGCCTGGAGTCGCCCCATCCACTTCGGGGGTTCCGATTGCCCACGCCCTAGGAACGTGCGGACCATGGCGATCAGGAGGAGCACCAAGATGATGACGTTGAGTGTTCCCCCCGACAGCCCCTGACCGGTAGCGCCGACCCCCAAGAAGAACGTAGCAGCGACCACGAGTGATATCGAGAGCGCTGCACCTAAGACGAACACGCCGGAATTGCGCTGCCATCCCTCACTCGTGGCGAGGAAGATGGCGCTCAGTATCTGTGGGCCGGCAATCATCACGACCGCCAATGGGAGAACCGTGAGGAAGCTCACGACGGTACTCCCTCCTCGCGTCGCCACCGATCGATGGTCGACGCGATCGTCTCGTCCTCGCGGACGCCACCGAGTTCCTCGTTCAAGCCGACGGCATTTAGCATTTCCACGACCTGTTCGTTCGCACCCGCGATGCGGAGGTCGATCCCTTGGGAAGCGAGATCGCTCCGGAGATCGCCGAAGAACTCTGCGGCCGCGTAGTCCACGATCGGTGAGGAGAAGAGATCGAAGACGACGAGATCGACTGGCGAGTCGTGTGCTTCGATGCGCGCTTCGAGGTCGTTCTGTACGACGTTCGTGTTCGCGTAGAACAACTCGGCGTCGACGCGGTAGACGAGCACGCCGGAATCCTCGACCGCTTCGGGATGTCTCTTCGGGTTGATGAAGTGGTTGCTGTCCGGAAACCGACCGAGAGCCTCCGTCTTTGGGTTGCTAACGAGCGAGATCATGTGAAGCAGCGACAGGCCGACGCCGATGAACACGCCCCAGACCATCCCCAGCGCGAGCACCCCCAACAGCGTCGCGGACGCGATGGCGAACTCGCTCCGGGTGACCTGTCGGAGTCGCTTCATCTCCGCAACGTCGATGAGACCGAGGACGGCGACGGTGACGACCGCTGCCAGAGTGGCGTCCGGGAGTGTCGTGAACACTCCCGTGAGAAACAGGAGAACGACGACGAGGACGGCGGCGACCACCGCGCTGACGACCTGGGATTTTCCGCCCATGGAGTCGTTGAGCGCCGACCGAGACATACTCCCGCCGACGGCGAACCCACCGAACAGGCCGGCGGCGACGTTCGCGGCACCGTCGGCCAGGAGTTCCTGATCGGGGTCAGCTCTGTACCCGTTCCGACGGGCAAACGTCTGGACGGCACCGATGCCCTGCACGTACGAGAGGATGAAGAGCGCGAACGCCACCGGAGTGAGTGCCCCCACGACCCCGACCTCGGGGACGGGCGGGACCGTGAGCGTCGGAAGCCCGCTCTGTAGGTCCCCGACGACGGCGACACCCTGTGCCTGAAGATCGAGCACCGACGACGTGACGATAGCCAGGATGACGACGACCAGGGCGGTGGGTACTCGCTGGAATCGTTCTCCCAGGAGCAAAAGGCCAATCGAGAGGAGGCCGACGATGACCGTCGTGGACTGTGCCTCGTTCAGGTGGCTGAGAATGAACCAGAATCGCTCGAAGAAAGTACCGTCAGCGCCCTCGATGCCGAAGAGTTTCCCGAGTTGTGTGGAGATGATGTACAGCGCCGCACCCGTCGAAAACCCGGTGAGCACTGACCCGGAGATGAAGTTGACGAGGTGACCGAGCCGGAAGACCCATGCGGCGATGCTGATGATGCCGACGAGGAGAGTCGTCACAGCGACGGCGGCGGGGTACGTGATCCCGTTCGACGCTGCGATGGGGCCGACGCCGGCCAGGAGGAGGATGGCGAGCGCCGAGGTCGGACCGACGATCACTTGCCGGGACGAAGCGAGGAAAACGTACGTTATGGCCCCCAGCAATGCGGCGTACAGTCCTGTCTGAGGAGGCAATCCCGCCAGTGAGGCGTACGCCAAACTCTCCGGAATGACCGCAGCCGCGACCGTGATTCCCGCCACGATGTCGAGTCGGATCCAGGACTGATCGTATTCCGGAAGCCACTCCATCATCGGGAGTGCCGACTCCACGGAGTGCTTCATTCGCTCCGGAAGACTATCGGTTGTCATGAGTCGAATCGAGCAACGAATCCGGTCGCCAGCCAACGCTAACTCGCGTGCCACGGTTTACGCCCTCATCGAAGAGTTTGTACCGTTCCCGCTCTCGGTCACGGCCGCTTGGCCCTTCGTGGAAGCCGCGGTCTCGTCTCATTCGATTCAGTATCTGAACCATACGAAGTGGTACGTCTTCCTAGCTGATCTATCCGTATCACTAGATTCAGGAAATTCCAAATAGCGATAATTTCACTGCCGAACGGTTGAGCGGGCTGGATCGAGCAGTCACTCCTCGACTGGGGCGACACATCGGAATCCGACGTGGCTGGTCGAGGTATCGATTGGTTCCGGATACCGGGCGGCGGGTCGGTATCGGAAGCAGTAGTTCGGCGCACAGAGGTGCGAGCCACCTTTCAGCACTTTCCGAGGGATTTCGGACGGGTCTCTCGGATCGACACTCTGCTCCTCGGTGACGGTACGGAGATTAGCCGGCGTGCAGCACGATGCCTCGGGCTCACTGGTGGGAGGATCGGCACTGTACCAGTCTTGGGTCCAGTCCCAGACGTTCCCTGCCATGTCATACAGTCCGAATTCGTTCGCCGGAAACGATCCGACGGGCGAGGTGCGCTCGTAGCCGTCGAGTGCTTTGTTCTCGTGTGGGAACTCGCCCTGCCAGGTGTTCGCCATCAGCTGTCCATCGGGAACGTGTTCGTCACCTCAGACGAATCGCGTCCCCTCCAGCCTTCCACGAGCGGCACGTTCCCACTGGGCCTCCGTCGGGAGGGTCTTGCCAACCCACTCGGCGAACGCCTCTGCGTCCTCGTAGGCGACGTGAACCACCGGATGGTCCATTCTGTCCTCGATGTCGCTGTCCGGTCCGAGCGGATGTCGCCAATCCGCACCCGGAACGTGCTCCCACCACTGGCTCGGGTCGCGACGGTTCACCGGTCCACCAGGCTGTCGGAACACCGCTGACCCCGCAACGAGGGCGTCCGGGTCTGCCCCGGGATAGTTCTCGGGGTTGGGATCGCGCTCGGCGACCGTCGTGTAGCCAGTGTCGTTGACGAACGCGGCGAACTCCCGGTTCGTGGTCGGCGTGCGATTCATCCAGAAGCCGTCGACCGAAGACTCCCGGATCGGCCGTTCCTCCGGGTAGAACTCCTCGGAACCCATCAGAACGGTTCCGCCGGGTATCCACTCCATCTCCGGTTCCGGCGGCTCTCCCGGTGGCGTTTCGTCTGTTGCCGTTTTCGTTCGTGTGTCCGAATCGTGTGTCATCCTCGTCCTGTTCGTTTCGAACCAGCTTCAAGTTTTTCGCTGTCACGAATGTGTAACCCGTACGACCGCTGTCAGAGATACTGTGACAGCAACATCATCCCGATATGGGCCGGGATTCCGAGTGATCGCGGATCAGTAGTCTCAATTATATTTCAACTGGACACTACGAAGTTCCAAATCGGCCGCGTTGGCACGCCGTATTCGGCGTTCTTCGACATATTCCGCGGTTGGGATGTTACAGCACTGATTCCTGTTCGAAACCTCGGGTCGAATCCGCTGGCGAATCACCGACCAGCCAGTCGATCAGCGATGCGTCGGACGGACGATTTTCGAGCTCGTTTCGTATTGCTTCATACGATTTATTAGGTGGATGCTGGCCCAACAATGTTCATTCGATCGTTCGCTCACCGAGCTGCGCGCTCGTCGTGTGTCGGCGCAACTGCCTCGGGCGGTTGTGGAGGAAACTACCGACCCAGCACTTCGACGGCCGAACCCTGGATCGATCCGATTACTTGCTTGTTCAATACGGATGGTATCCGAAGGATGACAGGAAGAGGAGTGCCTGCTACGCTGTCGCGCTGGAGTCGACGTCGTCGCCGATGGTGACGAAGCTGTACTCACAGTCCGGACAGCGCCACTTCACTTTCTCGCCGAGCCGGACCATCGTGCTCGCGGCGCGATAGAACGTTCGCTCCTCGTCACAGGTCGGGCAGTCGTGGTCGCGTTCGAGACTCATGAGGCCGGTTTGGGAACCATCCCCCCTCAATGTACTGGTTCGCTGGCCACTCACCACGATACACTCCATTCTGATATACCGAACGGGTGGCGGCGTACGGTGAACCACAGTACTCAATTGGGTGTACGATGTGGGTGGTGACAATGGTCTCGGACGATCTCGCCGGCGCACTCGACCGGGTGAACCAGCGATTCGACCTCAACGAGTACGAGACCGACGCCTATCTCGTGGTGCTCGAACACGGTCGACTGACCGCCTCGGAGATCGCCGACCGAACCGATATCCCCCAACCACGGGTGTACGACACCGTTCGGAGCCTCGGCGAGCGCGGTCTCGTCGAACTCCGGGAGTCTCGCCCCATCGAGGTGCTCGCGGTCGATCCCCAGACGGCGTTCGGGGGAGTCCACGACTCCCTCGACACGCTCATCGACGACCTCCGGACCCACTACACCGCGCCCGCCCGTGACGCCGAGGCCGCCTCGCTCATCAAATCCCGCTCGACCATCCTCCGACACATCGAGAGCGTGATCGAGGAGGCCGAGTACGAACTCATCCTCTCACTGACGCCCGATCTCGTCGGCCGATTCGAGGATCGACTCGCCGACCGACAGCGCGCGAACGTCGCCACCGAACTCCTCGTCACCCCCACTGCCGACGCCCCAGCTGCCGAAGAGTACGATTACGCGTCGATCGCCACCACCGTCCGGGCACGCGAGGGCGTCACGACCCCGGTGATCGCGGTCGGCGACGGCGAACACGCGGTCTACGCCACCCAGGACGCGATCGCGTGGAACCGCGAGCGGTACGGCGTGGTGTTCGACCGCTCGGAGCTCGGCTTCCTGGTCTCGGGGTTTTTCAACACGCTCCTCTGGACCACCGCCGAGCCCGTGCTCGACGACGGCGACGACCGGACGTTCCCCCGCCGATACGCCTCGATCCGGCGGTGTGTGGCGGATCTCGACGATGGCGAGGGACCGTTCACCGTGTCGGTTGAGGGCCGGGACACCGCTACCGGCGAGCCACGGACGGTGTCCGGAACAGTGCGCGAGGTCGCCCGCGACGAGACCGGCCTGACCGCCACCCTCACCATCGACACCGACGACGGCACGGTGACGGTCGGCGGTCGGGTCGCTGCCTTCGAGGACGTCGAGGCCCACGAACTTCGTGTCGAACAGAATTGATGGACGCAAGCTCTCCACGTCGAACATTCGAATTCCTGATAGGACGTGGATCTCACGTTAGCTTCTGAAAATCGGTGCCTCTCCGCGATATATCGCGATAGTCTGTAGAGACGTTCGAAACTATCGTTCGACTGGGATGCATATTCCCCTGACCCGACCTCGACATAACCCGGGACCATCCACGACCATCGAACACGAACAATGTTGTTCGTGTAAGTTATTTGTGCCCATCAATAATGTTCACAAAAACACATAGAATTTATATACCCCAGATCGGTGGTGTATCGGGAAATGCTCACAGGACTACCGCTGATACTGTTGCTGCTCGCAGCAGTTGCGTTCATCGTTTTCGCAACGGCGAAACTCAATCTCCACGCCTTCCTCACGCTCCTCGTCGCTGCGTACGCGACCGGCCTCATCGCTGGCCTCGATCCGACGAACGCGGCCACGCTCGTCACTGACGGCTTCGGTAACGTTCTCGGGTATATCGGCATCGTCATCCTCGCCGGCACCATCATCGGAAAGGCACTCGAACGCTCCGGTGCGGCGATCGTCATCGCGGACACCATCCTCGGTCTCATCGGCGAGGACAACACCGCCGAGGTCATGGCGGTTACCGGCAGCCTCGTCAGCATCCCCGTTTTCTGTGACTCGGGGTACGTCATCCTCTCCGGTCTGGGGCGATCGCTCGCGGAGCGCTCGAAGCTCTCGCTCGCGACCATCAGTGTCGCCCTCGCCAGTGGTCTGTACGTCACTCACGTGTTCGTTCCACCGACGCCCGGCCCCATCGCCGCCGCCGGCATTCTCGGTGCCGACGTCGGCCTCGTCATGCTCGCTGGGATCGCCGTGAGCGTCCCCATCACGTTCGTCGGGGCGAAGTGGGCGACGACCGTCGCTTCTCGCTACCACATCGATCCGGATCCGGACATGACGATGGACGACGTCAAGGAGGAGTACGGCACCCTTCCGTCGCCGGCGCGATCGTTCACCCCCATTCTCCTGCCCATCGTCCTCATCACGATCGGTAGTATCGCTTCGTACCCCAGCGCTGACGATCCCGCCTTCGTCGCCGGAGCGCTCCAGGACTGGTTGCTGTTCTTCGGCGACCCGGCCGTCGCGCTCATCATCGGTGCCTTCGCGAGCTTCGCAGTCGTCCCCGAGATCACCGACGAAGTCACCGACGAGTGGGTGAGTGACGGTCTGACCGACGCTGCCGTCATCGTCGCGGTCACCGGCGCTGGCGGAGCCTTCGGCAACGTGCTCTCGGCGCTCCCGCTCGAGGGTTTCATCAGCAACACGTTCGGCGGACTCGGTATCGGTCTCTTCGCCGCGTTCGTCACCGCCGCCGCCCTCAAAACCGCGCTCGGATCGTCGACGGTCGCCATCCTCACCACCGCAGGCCTCGTCGCCCCGCTCCTCGGTTCGCTCGGCCTCGCGTCCCAGTGGGGACGCGTCTTCGCCGTCCTCGCCATCGGTGCCGGTAGCATGACGGTCAGCCACGCCAACGACTCGTACTTCTGGATCATCACCGAGTTCTCCGACATGGAAACCGCGACCGCTTACCAGGCCTGGACGGCCGGAACGCTCGTCCTCGGTCTCTCGAGTATCGTCTGGATCGTCGTCCTCCAGAACATCGTCGGCATGCTCGGCTGATCGCCACTCGGGTACGGTAGGGCCAGGCGAACGGCCGTCACGAACTCGACTCAGTTCGTCGCTTCGGTATCGTCGACGACGAGTACCCGCAGATCGTTCACGTTCGTTCCTGTCGGACCGGTTTCGACGAGCGCATCGGCAGCCTCGAGAAACGGGGCGGCCTCGTTCGAAGCCAGCGCTGCCCGTGCTTCTTTCGTCGTTCCATCGACTGTCTTCGCGTCGATGATGGCACCGGCCGCGTCGGACGCACCGTCGATCCCGTCCGTGTCGACGCTCCCGACGACGATACCATCGGCGTCGAGTTCGATCGCCGCACTGAGCGCGAACTCCTGGTTCGGCCCGCCGGCACCGCTTCCGGTGGACAGCGTCACCGTGGTCTCACCGCCCGAGAGGACGACCGCCGGTGGGTCGAGTGGGGTTCCCGTCGCGCGGATCTCCTCTGCGATCCCGACGTGGGTTTTGGCCGCCTCGTGTGCCTCGCCGCGCACGCGCGAACTGAGGACGAGCGGCGTGTAGCCGTGGTCGGCGGCCGTATCGGCGGCAGCCCGGAGTGCCGTGAGCCCGTTCGCGAGGACGTGTGTCTCCACCCGCGCGAAAGCGTCGGCGTCGGGCGTTGGGGTCTCGGCGAGATCGCCCTCGGTGCCGCGTTCGAGGTGACGTTCCGCACGAGGTGGTAGTGTCACGTCGTAGCGATCGATGACGTCGAGCGCGTCGGCGTACGTGGAGCTATCCGGGACCAACGGACCGCTCGCGATGACGTCGAGATCGTCGCCAACGACGTCGCTGAGCAGGAGTCCCACGACGGTCGCCGGTGCCGCAGCCGCCGCGAGTCGGCCGCCCTTGATCGCCGAGAGATGCTTCCGTACGGCGTTGATCTCGTGAATCGTCGCACCGGTCCCGAGCAAGTCGTCCGTGACCGTTTGGAGGTCGGCGAGCGTGACGTCGCCGGCCGGTGCCGGAAGCAGCGCACTCCCACCGCCCGTGATGACGCCGAGAACGAGCGTGTCAGCCGTCGCGCCGGTGGCGTGAGCGAGAACTCGCTCCGCACCGGCGACTCCTCGTTCGTTCGGCGTCGGGTGGCTGCCGGTGACGACATCGATCGTCGACAGCGGTTCCGGGACGTCGGTCACGACGACACCACCCGTTAGTCGGTCACCGAGTATCGATTCGAGCGCGGCGGCGACCTTTCCGGCGGCGTTTCCACCGCCGAGAACGAGGACGTCGTCGTACGAGGCGAGATCGTAGACCGCCCCGTCGATCTCGAGGCCGTCTTCGGTGAGTGAAACAGCGTCTTCGACGACCGTCGCCGGGTGCGCCGCTTCGACTCCGGCGTCGATACACGACCGTGCGACCGCTCGTGGCGTGGCAGCTTCGATCGGGGCGTCATCACGAGTCATACCGCTGTAGTCCGACGGAATTCCTAAAGACGCTCCGACTCGATTCGCCCGTCACCGACCCCGCCTCCGGAAGCACCTCGTGGCAGCGCTGCTTCGTCGAGTTCTGGTAGTCGTGTGCGTTTTCACGCCACTCGGCGACTCTCGGCCCAACGTTGGGCCGAGAGAGTGCAGCCGTGGTCTGTGAGAACGGCGACTGTCGGCACGTCCTTCGTCGATCGATCTCCCTGGTGGTGGGACGCGTCGATGCGTGGGGTTCATCCGATGGCATCACGTACCTCGCTTCGAGTGTAGAAACGTCCGGAGAACCATGCATACAACGAAAATCGTCTGTACGCTCGGTCCCGCCTCGGAGTCGCGCGAAACCGTCGCGGCGCTCGCCGACGCCGGCATGGCGCTCGCGCGGTTCAACGCCAGCCACGGCTCGACCGACGACCGAGCGACCCTCATCGAGCGGGTCCGCGACGTCGACGCGACGAGCGACGCGTCGGTCGCCACGCTGCTCGATCTCCCCGGTCCCGAGATCCGGACCGCGCCGCTCGACGAATCGATCGAGCTCGCGACGGGATCGGAGATTCGGTTCGTCCCGGGCGAGACCGCGACCCCCGAAGAAGTCGGTCTCTCGACGCCGATCGCGGGCGTCGAGCCCGGCGATCGGGTGTTGCTCGACGACGGACGGATCGAGACCACCGTCGCGGAAAGCGAGGGGACCGCAGTGCGTGCGCGCGTCGATTCGGGCGGGCCACTCGGCGGGCGCGCGGGCGTCAACGTCCCCGGCGTGGATCTCGGGCTCGACGTCCCCACCGAGGACGACCGGCGCGAACTCGATCTCGCCGCCGACGCCAACGTCGATTTCGTCGCCGCGAGTTTCGTCCGGAGCGCCGACGACGTGTACGCCGTGAACGAGGCGCTCGAAGCACGCGACGCCGAGATCCCGGTAATCGCGAAGATCGAGCGCGCCGACGCGGTGGCGAACCTCGACGGGATCGTCGAGGCGGCCGACGGCGTGATGGTCGCCCGCGGCGATCTCGGTGTGGAGTGCCCCCTCGAAGAAGTGCCGCTGATCCAAAAGCGGATCATCCGCCGGTGTCACGACGCTGGAGTGCCGGTCATCACCGCGACCGAGATGCTCGATTCGATGACGCACGCGCGCCGCCCGACCCGCGCCGAGGCCTCCGACGTCGCGAACGCGGTGCTCGACGGCACCGATGCGGTGATGCTCTCGGGTGAGACCGCGGTCGGCGACCATCCCGTGCGGGTCGTGGAAGCGATGGAGGGGCTGGTCGGCGAGATCGAAGGCAGCGCCGAGTATGCCGAGGGTATCGAGCGGATGGTGCCCAAACCCGGCGACTCCCGGACCGGCGCGCTCGCACGATCCGCACGGTATCTCGCCCGCGACATCGACGCCGCGGCGGTGGTGGCGGCCACCGAGTCGGGCTATACGGCACGAAAGGCCGCGAAGTACCGCCCCGACGTGCCGGTGGTCGCGGTGACGCCCGACGATCAGGTACGTCGACGGCTCGGCCTCGTGGCAGGGGTGATCCCGCGGCACGCGCCGCTGACGGGACCGAACGAAAGCGTGGACGCCGTGATCCGCAATGCGGTCCAGACCGCACTCGACGCGGGCGTCGCCGATGCGGGCGACACGGTGGTGGTGCTCGCCGGGATGATGACCGATCTCGAAGGCGCGAACACCACCAACACGCTCAAGGTCCACGTCGCGGCCGAGATCCTCGCGACGGGCCGTTCGGTGGTCGATGGCCGGGTCTCCGGACCGCTCTCTCGTACTGTGGACGGCGATCTCACCGGGCTTTCCGAAGGGACGATCCTGTCCCTCTCCGCCGACTTCGACGACGAGTTCGACGGCGACCCCACCCGGCTCGGGGGGATCGTCAGCGCCCACGAGGGCGTCACGGGGTATCCCGCGATCGTCGCGCGCGAGGCCGGTCTCCCGATGGTCTCGAACGTCTCACTGTCCGACGTCGACGAGGGCGATCACGTCACGCTCGATGCTGGCCGCGGCGTCGTCTACGAGGGGAGCGTCGGCGGATAACTGCTCGTTCGTCGCGCAACACCGTTCGCCCGATCACTACGCTGCACGCGACCGTTCATCATGACACACGATACGACACATCTCACATTCGCTCGTACCGACCGACGACCGCCCGCTGGGGACGATCCCTCTCGCGGTGAACGATGATTGACGGCTCACTCGACGAGCTGTTCGACGGGTTCACCGCACGCGACTGGCGGTCGGACGCGTCTGGGACTGTGCGATTCGCGATGATCGGCCTCGGGTGGTGGACGAAGGAGATGGCGATGCCCGCCGTCACCGACTCCGAACTCTGTGAGACAACGGTCGTCGTCAGCAGCTCGAAGGAGCGCGCAACCGACCTCGCCGAGACCCACGAAACCGTCGAGCACGGCCTGACCTACGACGAGTTCCACGACGGCGCGGCGAGCGAAGCCTACGACGCGGTGTACATCGCCACGCCGAACGCGCTCCATCTCCAGTACGCAGAGACCGCGGCCGCCCTCGACAAAGCGATCCTGTGTGAGAAACCGATGGAAGCCACCGTCGAGCGCGCCGAGGAGTTGGTCGCGGCCTGCGAAGACGCCACGCTGATGATCGCCTACCGGATGCACACCGAGCCGGCGGTCCGGCGGGCGCGCGAACTCGTCAGATCGGGGTTCATCGGCGACGTCGTCGGGGTCCACGGTGCGATGACCCAGCGGCTCCTCGACATGTTCGACGACCCGAACCACTGGCGGCTCGATCCAGACCTCGCGGGCTACGGCGCGAGCGTGATGGACCTCGGAATCTACCCGCTCAACACCGCACGATTCGTGCTCGACGCCGATCCCGTCTCGGTGTCCGCCCGGATGCACTCGGCTCACGACGCGTTCGCGGACGTCCCCGACGAGCGCGCGAGCTTCCGGCTCGATTTCGAGGACGGCGTGACGGCGTCGTGTACCGCGAGCCAGAATGCCGCGCGATCGAGCCACCTCCAGATCACCGGGACGGAGGGCGAACTCGAACTCGACCCCGTCTTCTTCCCCGACGAACCCCGCCGGCTGCGGATCCGCCGAGGCGACCTCGACGCCACCTTCGATTTCGACCAGCGCGACCAGATGACCGAGGAGTTTACCTACTTCGCCGATCGGGTGCTCGCCGGCGAGGAACCCCATCCCGACGGCGAGCACGGCCTGGCCGACATGAAGATCCTGCGCGCGATCTACGAAGCGGGTGAAACCGGCGACGTCGTCGACGTGGCTGGCGAGCACTGATAGGGTTGGTGTAACTGGTCGGCCCCATCTCGAAACCGTCGGTACTTCACGAACTGATGTAGGTTACAACTCGTCGTGTGGTAGCCCCAACGGCGGCTACGCTGACACCAATTCCGAAGGCAAGAGCAAGGAGTGTGGGTACGAAACCAAACCCGGCTGGGTCATAACTCGGAACGAGATCAAAATAGAGCCAGATACCCAGTGAGAACTCCAGCCCGATTACGGCCATAACTGGCACCAATGCACTCACGAGAAGACCGTCGTTGAGGTAGGCAGTGACTAGCGCCACAGCGCCTGCTAACAGCGGAATAGAAGGCACAATCAACAGAAACGTGAACGGAAGACCTTCATATACCGGAAAACCCGTGTACACCACAAGACTTGCAAAGAAAGTAACCGCAGCGAGGACGAGAACCTGTCGGGTACGGTGCTGGTTGCGACCGAAGAGGATGGGGGCGTTGGCATAACTCATAGTAGCTCATTTACGCTCTTTCTATAAATAACTTGACCACCAATTCTAACGGGTTCTGCGGCGCGACCAACTGGTTACTGGTAGCCGCCGACTTTGTGTCGACGGCATACCGATATGACGTACAACGATTCCTATGAGCGTCCCGCCCGTTACCACTCCGCGACGCTGCCGTCGTCGTGCCGCCAGACGGGGTTGTGCCAGTCGTCGACCCTACCGGCTTGCTCGCGGACGTGCTCCTCGTCGACTGCGATGCCGAGCCCCGGCTCCTCGGGGAGATCGACGTACCCGTCGCTATACTCGAACACCGACGGGTCAGCGAGGTAGTCAAGCACGTCGCTGCCCTCGTTGTAGTGGATGCCGAGGCTCTGTTCCTGGATGAGCGCGTTGTGCGAACAGCCGTCGACCTGGAGACAGGACGCGAGCGCGATCGGACCGAGCGGGCAGTGGGGCGCGAGTGCGACGTCGTGGGCCGCGGCCATCGACGCGATCTTCCGACACTCGGTGATCCCGCCGGCGTGGGAGAGGTCGGGCTGGATCACGTCGACGCCGCCGGCTTCGAGCACGGGGCGGAAGTCCTCGCGGGTGTAGTGCCGTTCGCCGGTCGCGATCGGGATCGTGGTGTGATCGGCGATCTCGGGCAGATGATCGTCGTGTTCGGGCAGCACCGGCTCCTCGACGAACATCGGTTCGTGCGGTTCGAGCGCGCTCACGAGCCGTTTGGCCATCGGTTTCGCGACTCGACCGTGGAAGTCGACGCCGATCCCGACCTCGGGACCGACGGCTTCACGCACCGCGGCGAGTCGGTCGCCCGCGGCCGCGACCGCAGCCGGCGTCTCGATCCGGCGGAACTCGGCGGTGGCGTTCATCTTGAGCGCGTCGAGGCCCGACTCGACCCGTTCGCGTGCGGCGTCGGCCACATCGGAGGGACGATCGCCGCCGATCCAGCCGTACACCTGCATTCGATCGCGGACCGGGCCGCCGAGGAGTTCGTACACCGGCGCGCCGAGTTGCTTGCCCTTGAGATCCCAGAGCGCCTGATCGACGCCCGCGATCGCACTCATGAGTATGGGTCCGCCGCGGTAGAATCCGCCGCGGTACATCGCCTGCCAGTGATCCTCGATCGGGGCGGGATCCGCGCCGAGTAGGTGCTGCTCGAACAGTTCCTCGACGGCCGTTTCGACCGTGCGCACCCGTCCCTCGACGACGGGTTCGCCCCAGCCGACCCGGCCGTCGCTGGTCTCGACTCGCAAAAATAGCCAGCGCGGCGGGACGGCAAACAGTTCGTAGTCGGTGATTTCGCTCACGTTCGCCGGTCGTGGCGACCGGGGAAAAAGCCGACTGTCGCGGCTCAGAGCTGCGGTTCGACCGTTTCGACGTCGTCGAGTTTCCGGTTGCGGAGCGCCTCGCCGGTCTCGGCGTCGAAGAGATGGATCGCGTCCTCGGGGAGCCGTGCGATCGCGGGCTGACCCGCCTCGACACGCCGGAGCCCGCCGATGGTCGCTACGAACGTGCGGGACTCGTCCATGTCGAGTTCGGACGCCTCTTCGGCGTTGTCCTCGAACGCGAGGTAGATGTTGTTGCCGCTGCCGACCGGTTCGACCACGTCGACCACCGTTCGGAAGTCGTGATCGCTCTCAGCCGTATCGACGAGTTCGATGTCCTCGGGCCGCACGCCGAGCGTCACGCGGTCGGAATCGCCGATCGAATCCTGGGTCTCCTCGGAAAGGGGGTACTCGAACCCGTCGCCGACCAACTGACCGTTCTCGACGGTGGTCTCGAAGAAGTTCATCGAGGGTTCGCCGATAAAGCCCGCGACGAACTGGTTCGCGGGTTCGTGGTAGGCCTCCAGGGGAGTGGCGACCTGCTGGAGTCGGCCGTCGTCGAGGATCGCGATCCGATCGCCCATCGTCATCGCCTCGGTCTGGTCGTGGGTGACGTACACGGTGGTGACGCCGAGATCCTCCTGGATGCGCTGGAGCTCGGTCCGCATCTGCGAGCGCAGCTTCGCATCGAGGTTCGAGAGGGGTTCGTCCATCAGGAAGACGGCGGGATCGCGGACGATCGCCCGGCCGAGCGCGACCCGCTGTTGCTGGCCACCCGAGAGCTCGCCTGGCTTACGATCGAGCAGGCGACCGATCCCCATCATCTCGGCGGAGGACTCGACGCGGTCTCCGATCTCGTCGTCGGGCATGTCCGTGCTCTCTTCGAGCCCGAAGCTCATGTTCTCGCGCACGGTCATGTGGGGGTAGAGCGCGTAGCTCTGGAACACCATCGCGATGTCCCGATCGGCGGGCTGGCGGTCGTTGATCGCCTGGCCGTCGAGGGTGATCGTCCCCTCGGTGACGGTTTCGAGCCCCGCGATCATCCGGAGCGTGGTCGATTTCCCACAGCCCGACGGGCCGACAAGGACGATGAACTCGCCGTCGTCGATGTCGGCCGAGACGTCGTCGACCGCGACGATATCGCCGCCGTCCGCGAAGCGTTTCGTCACGTGATCGAGCGTGAGTTCAGCCATCAGTCTCTCCTCCGTCGCGTATCGTGTGTCATGGGTGTCGTGGGTCGTGATCGCGTCATGTTCCGCCTCCCGCGACGCCGCGGGCGAACTGATCGCCGAAGATGATGAACACCAGCAGCGTCGGCAGCGCGGTCAGGAACGCGCCGGCCATCCGGAGGCCGAAGTCGATGCCTTCGAGACTTGCGCCGAGCCCGACGAGTGAGAGCGTCACCGGGGCGGCGGGCGAGCCCGCGCCACCGATCAGGATCAGCGCGAACAGTAGCTCGTTCCAGATCTGGGTGAACTGATAGATCAGCGTCACCGCGAACATCGGGGCCGACAGCGGCAGCACCACCCGCCGGTAGATCCCGAACGCGCTCGCGCCGTCGAGCCGGGCCGCCTCGATCATCTCCTCGGAGAGCCCGACGTAGTATCCTCTGAATAGCACGGTACAGATCGGGATTCCATACGCCGTGTGGGTGATAATCAGCTCGACGAGATCGGTCTGGTAGGGATGGAAGAACGGCAGCGCCCACAGCGGTGACAGCAGCTCTTCGAGCGGGATCATCGACCAGAACTGCGAGAGCGGCACCAACACCGCCTGGTAGGGGATGAACACGCCGGCGACGAACAGCGCGAGGATCGGGATCTGGCCGCGCCAGCTGATCTGGGTCAGCCCGTAGGCCGCGAGGCTGCCGAACAGCGCGCCGAGCACCGTCGCCGGGATCGTCATGATGAGGCTGTTGACGAGGCCGGGCGCGAGCGCGTCGAACGCCCCCGCCCAGTTGTCGAGCGTGAATCCGCCTGGTCCCGGCGGTGCGTACGGCGCGGTGCGGATGACCGACTCGCCGGTTTTGAACGACGTGACCAGCCCTGCCTCGATCGGGATGAGGAAGTACACCCCGATCACCGTGAGCGCCGCGTAGAGCGCGATCCGCCACCAGCTGATGGAATCGCGCATGTTGTCGAGGGTCGAGCCGCCCGTTGCGGTTCCCCCGTCGGTCATCGTCGTGCCGCCGTCGGTCATTGCTGTTCTGTTTCCGTCGGTTCGATCGGTCATAGCTCACCCCGCCGGTACTGGCTGTAGAGATACGGGATCACGACCAGCAACGCGAGCACGTAGAGCACGATCGCGATCGCCGAGCCGTACGCCCAGTTCTGGTTCGAGTACGCCTCTCGGACCATGAACGTCGCGAGGATGTCGGCCCCCGCAGCCGGCCGGTACTGGCCGAACAGCGCGTAGAGGAAGTCGAACGCCTTGAGCGCCGCGATCATCAACACGACGAGCGCGCTGATCATCGAGCCGCGGAGCTGGGGCACGATCACCCGCCAGTACATCTTGACGGTGCTCGCGCCGTCGATGCGTGCGGCCTCGAAGTGCTCGTCGGGGATGGTCTGGAGCCCCGCGAGGAAGACCACCATGGTGTAGCCGCTGAACTGCCAGACCAGCGCGAAGATCACCGCGCCGAGCACCAGTTGGGGATTGCCGATCCAGTCGGGTTGGAGCCCGACGACGCCGAGAATCGAGTTGACGATCCCGTTTTCGATGTCGTACATCCACGACCAGAGCTGGGCCGTCACCACAAAGGAGAGGCTGAACGGCAGGAGGTACAGCGTCCGGAACGTGTTCTGAAAGCGGATCGTCCGATCGAGCAGGATCGCGAGCACGAGCCCGAGCACGATACACAGGATCGTGAACGCGACGAGCAGCACGAACGTGTTGCGCGCGGCGTCGATGAACGTCTGGCTCGCGAACAGCTCGGTGTACTGCTCGAAATCCAGCGAGGTGTACTCGGGATCGCCGAACCCCTCCATGTCGGTGAGCGAGATGAGGAAGTTCCACCCGATCGCGCCGTAGACGAACAGCCCCATCAGGAGGAACGGCGGGAGCCAGAACGGCAGCGAACTGACGAACCCGCTCTTTCGGAGCGATCGGAGCCATCCCGATCGGCTCGTGGCGGTCGAACTGGAGCCGCCGCTCACGGTCGCACCGCCATCGGTGCGGACCGCGTGTGCGTCGTCGCTCGATCGGTCGTCGGAGCCGGGGGTGAGCCGCTCGCCGAACCCACGAAGCCTCGATCGCACCGACCGATCGTCGTCAGTTCGATCCGGAGACGGCATCGAGCATCCCCTGAGTTGCGGCGTCGAGGTCTCCCGAGCCGAGGAAGGAATCGGTGATCACGCCGTCGATCTCGCTGTGGACGTCCGGCAGCACCGCGAGACCGTGAGCGATCGTCGGCGGCTTGTTCGAGACGTTGTTGTAGTCCTCGATGGTCTGGGTGAGGTAGGGATCGAACTCGTCGGTCGGCACGTCGGTCCGCGGCGGGATCGACCCCTTGAACTGGTTGAAGCGGACCTGCGCGTCGGGCGTGCCGACGTACGAGAGCCACGCCTGTGCGGCCCCGGAATCGCCCGCGCTGGCTGCCATCGGGAACGAGTCGAGATGCAGCCCGTACATGTCGTCGGTGCCGGGGAAGGAGACGTTGTTCCAGTCGGACTCGTACTCGAAGCCCTCCTGGTTGCGGTACGCGCCGGCCACCCAGTTGCCCTGGTGCATGAACGCGGCCTCGCCGTTCATGATCAGCTGGTTCGCCTGGGTGAACCCGACGCTGGAGGCGTTCTGGTTGATGTGATCGAAGTAGTTGTTGACCATCTCGAACGCCGAGCGCACGGCCTGTTCGTCACCCTCGCCGTTGATGTAGTCCATGAACGGCTGGTAGCCCGCCTGACCCTGCATCACGACCTCCCAGAGCTGGAGCGTGGTGAAGGGGGCTTGGAGACCTTGGGCCATCCCGACCGCGTCGGTTTCCTCCTCGACGGTCTTCATCGCCGCGAGGAGGTCCGCCGGCTCGGAGAAGCTCGTGGGGTCGACGCCGGCTTCTTCGACCACCGAGACGTTGTAGAACAGGTCGTTCATCCGGTGGGAGCCGATCGGGACCGCGACGTAGGGACCGCTCCCGATCGAGCCGGCTTCTTCGCCGACCTGGGAGTAGGTTTTGGCTTCCTGGGAGTAGTTGTTCCGGAGATCGTCGGTCCAGACGTTCTCGCCGACGTCAGCGAGGAGTCCGGCCTCGGTGAACGGAACGAGGTTGAGCCCCGGCCAGTCCGCCCACGACGTGGGGAGGTTTTCGTTCTGGGCGCGGTTGGAGATGGTGGTGTCGAGGTTGGTGTTGCCACCGCCACCGATCGCCTGGAAGTTCGCGCTGACGTCGGGGTTGGCCTCTTCGAACCCCTCGACGAGGTTTTCGAGGGCCGTCGCGCCGTCACCGCCGGTCCAGCCGTGCAACACGGTGAGGCTTCCGCTACTGCCGCCACTACTGCTTCCATTGGAGCTACTGCCGTTGCCACCGCTGCCGTTCCCGCTGCTTCCGCTCCCGCTGCTGGCGTTGCCACCGCCACTACCGTTACCACCGCTGCCGTTGTCATCGCCGCCACCGCCGCCCGTACAGCCGGCGAGACCGGCCATGCCGACGGTGCTTGCTAGCGCTGCGCGCTTCAGGTACGACCGCCGTGACTGTCCCGGGTCCGAATCCTTCATCATCGTAAATCCGTACCATCGTCCGTAACAGAAGTGTAAAACGCTTTCGCAAGCTTTACTCACGCACGAGTTCACTCGCAAAAATCGCTCGACACGAGCCGTATCGCTGTCGATGCTCAGTGGAGCGATGGCGACTTCACTCAGTAATCTACCAGAATTCACAGAACTGACCGAGTCCGTTCGTCCTCCCGGAACTGGTCGAGGATTCGATAGTTCGACCTCGCTTCGCTCAGTCGAACGTCGTGGAACGATGTTCCACGAGCTCGATGCGGCTACGCCGCATCGAACAGGGCAAATCGGAGATTTGCTGGCTCGACGAAGCTACGCTTCGTCGAACAGCTCCTCACCGTCGATCATGTGTGCTTCGACCGCATCGAGATCGAGCGTCAGCCCGAGGCCTGGCTTCTCGGGCACGTCGATCGAACCGTCCTCGATCACGGTCTCCTCGACGAGGTCCTCCCACCAGCCGAGCTGGTAGGAGTGGTACTCGACCGCGAGCGAGTTGGGGATCGCCGCGCCGACGTGCGCGCTCGCCATCGTCGCCACCGGCGAAGAGACGTTGTGCATCGCCACCGGGACGTAGTAGGTGTCGGCCATATCGGCGATCTTTCTGGTTTCGCGCATCCCGCCTACTTTGGGGAGGTCTGGCGCGATCACGTCGACGGCCTGCTCTTCGAGGAGGCGGCGGTGGCCGTGCTTGCGGTAGACGTTCTCGCCGGCGGTGATCGGGACGGTCGTGGACTGGCTGACCTCGCGCTGGACGTCGTGGTTCTCCGGCGGCACTGGATCTTCGAGCCACCAGACGTCGTAGTCCTCGACCGCGCGCGCGATGCGCTTCGCGCTCCCGCCGGAGAAGGACCAGTGGCAGTCGAAGGCGGCGTCGGCCCGGCCGTCGAGGCGTTCGGTTACCGCACGGACGATCTCGGCTTTGTGGTCGATCTCGGCGTTCCGGAGGTGGCGGTTCGCCTTGTCCTTCTCGTGGCCCGAGGGCACGTCGAGGTCGAACTTCAGCGCGTCGTAGCCCAACTCCTCGACGACGCGTTCGGCCTCGTCGGCGTTCGCCTCGGGGTCTGCCTCCTCGCCGGCGTGACAGTCGCAGTACACCCGGACCTCGTCGCGGTACTTCCCGCCGAGGAGCTGATAGGCCGGAACCTCGAGGATCTTGCCCGCGAGGTCGTGGAGCGCGATCTCGATCCCCGAGATCGCGGTGACGACCGTGCCCTCGATCGAGCCCTCGCCCGACATCTTCTGGACGAGGTGCTCGTACAGCCGATCGAGGTCGAGCGGGTTCTCGCCCACCACGAACGGCGTCATCCGCTCGATGACTTCCGGAACGCCCGCCCCCCAGTAGGCCTCGCCAGTGCCGACGATGCCCGCGTCGGTGTACACCCGCACGAGGGTCCACGGGAAGTTGCCGTCGACCATCGTGGTCTGCACGTCCGTGATCTCGACGTCTCGTCCGCCGCCGCGCTTCGCACGGACACCCATCGTTCCAGCCGAGAGATCGCGCATCGTGTACTCGGCGTTCGGATCGTGGAGCTGTGTGTAATCGACCGGCATACCTCAGCCTTTACTCGCATCCTAATAAATCGTGAGGGGACGGCACGCGAACAGTTATCGTTCGCTGTCGGGAACCACAACGACTTTCCCGAACCCTTCGCGCTCTTCGAGCATCTCGTGGGCACGGGCGGCCTCGCTCATCGGGAGCGTCTCGCGGATCTTCGGCTCGAACGTGCCGTCCCACACCAACGAGAGGACGTCGTCGACCTCGCCCAGCGAGGCCATCGTGGAGCCGAGGATATCGACCTGCTTCCAGAACACCCGATTGATGTTGGTCTCGGCTTTCGGCCCGGTGGTCGCGCCGCAGGTCACGAGTCGGCCACCCTTGGCGAGACATTTGATCGAGTCCTCCCACGTCGCCGGTCCCACATAATCGACCACCACGTCGACCCCGCGGCCGTCGGTGGCCTCGCGCATCGCGGCTGCGAAATCGGTCTCTTCGTAGTTGACGGTGTGATCCGCGCCGCACTCGCGCGCGTACTTGAGTTTCTCGTCGGTGCTCGCGGTGGCGTACACCTCTGCACCGATGTACTTCGCGATCTGGACCGCGGCGTGGCCCACGCCGCCGGACGCACCCAGCACGAGAATCGACTCGCCGGGACCGAGGTCTGCCCGCGTGACCAGCATTCGCCACGCTGTCTGGAAGACCAGCGGCGCGGCAGCCGCGGTCTCCCAGTCGACGCCCTCGGGGACTGGCACGAGGTTCTCGGCGGGGACGGCCGCCTGCTCGGAGTGGACCCCTTGAACGTGCTCACCGATGATGTGGTAGCTCTCACAGAGTGAGTGCTCGCCGTGGCGGCAGAACTCGCACTCGCCGCACGACCGACCGGCGGTGACCGCGACCCGGTCGCCCGGGTCGACGCGCGTGACGTCCTCGCCGACCGCCTCGACCACGCCGGCGGCGTCGGAGCCGGGAACGTGCGGCATGTCGAGATCGACGCCAGGGAGTCCGCCGCGGGTGAACACATCGAGGTGGTTCAGCGCGCCGGCTTTCACGTCGACGAGCGCCTCGTTCCGACCGGGTTCGGGATCGGGATATTCGCCGTACTCGATGACGTCGCGGTCGCCGTGCTCGGTGAACTGGACGGCCTGCATGGGGCGTGCTGGGCGCGACGCCCGGATAGCGGTTTCGATGGCGGAGATCGACGACCACGACCGCCACGCGCCAGCGACCGCCACGCGGCCGCTGCCGATCGCCGATTCCGTGAGCAACGTACCCATGCGGAGAGTCCGGGCGGTAGCCTCAATCAGTTCGACCGGCAGGGTTCATCTGCGATCGAGGTGACCCATGTCAGACTGCCCGATCTGCAAGACGACCGAGAACGTCCGGCCGAGCTGGACCACCGGCTACCAGCGCCGGTGCAACGAGTGTGGCGTCCTGTTCAACGAGCATAGCACGAGAGCCACGCTGTAACGCCGCCCGTCGCTCCCGTCGTCACCCCGCCTGTTTTCAGAGAGCGTTCGCTGACCGACGAGGCGACCGACACGACCGCGCTGCGGCCGCGCGATCCGCCCGTTCATCCGCCGTCCTGACAGCTGCAGCGACGAAATCAGTACGGCTCGGGGTTCAGGTGGTCGGGAACGAACCAGCGCCGGACTGTGACCCCGATCGTGCCGCCGATCAAACCGGCGAAGGCGTACACCGGCGCGAGCAGACAGACAGCGAACAGCGCGAAAAACGGCGAGTAGAACAGGAAGGCGGTCCCGCTCGCGGCGAACCAGACCACGAACGAGGTGATCCCGAGTAGGAGCGCGAGCACGGCGATCCCGTAGCAGCCGGCCCGGAGCCCCGCCGACGCGCCGTCGTAGACGTTGGTGCCGAGGACGAACCCGGCGGCGAACCCGCCGGCAGCGCCGCCGAGATGACCGGCGGCACCGAGATCGATTCCCTGGCTGCCGGCGTAGAGCATCGCGAGCGCGTACACCGTCGTCGTGACCGCCCCGACCGCAGCGACCCACCACGGCCGACCCACGAGGTTCGTCGCGATCTCGTGTCGCGTGTGCCGCCAGTTCATGTGATACTGTCGACATCGGGGCGTAATAAAACCTCGCGACCATCACGCGGCTGAACTAACATCGGCGACGGACGAACGGAGCTACCGGATGGGTCGGTATCGTCCTCTCACAGCGTCAGGACGACCGCCGCCCCGAGCGACCCGGTGAGGAGAACGCCGCTCCAGAGCGCGACCCGGGTGGCGAACTGGCGACTCGGGCCGGCGGCGGTCAACGCGGCCTTGACGCCGATGCTCGACGCCGTGGCGAGCAACACGGCGATCACCGCGGTCTCGTAGCCGAGACTCCCTGTCCGATAGAGTGAGACGGTCGATGCGGTCGCGCCGGCCGACGAGACCAGCCCCGAGAGGACGGCAGTGACGTAAAAGCCGACCTCGCCGAACTGGGCCTGGGCGAACCCGCCGGCGAGGACCACCACGGCGAACATCGCGCCGAACGCGAGCACGTTCCGGAGCGAGAAGGGGCTGTCCAGATCCATGCTCACCTGTTCGTCCCAGTCGGCAGTGATGGCCGCGATCGCGACGCTCCCAACGACCACGATCGCGAGCGGGACGACCGCGCCGACGAGCACGTCTGGGAGGGTGAACGCGAGCACGATCGCGAGGTTCCGGAGCGCCATCGCCGCGTCTGCGAGCAACACGGCGGCGACGGCGTAGGAGGTCATGTTCGGACGCTGCCGAACCGAATCCAGCATCGTCCCGACCACGGCGGTCGAGGAGGCCAACCCCCCGAAAAAGCCCGTGACGGCGATCCCCCGCCCGCCGTACGTTCTGACGATGGCGTAGTTCACGATCCCGATGGCGGCGACGGCGACCACCATCAGCCACACCACTCGGGGTTCGATCGCGACCGCGAGTTCGCCGGAGCCGATCGTGACGTCGCCGGTCGGCAAGAGCGGGTAGATCACGAACGCGAGGATGGCGAACTCGGTGGTCGAGCGGAGTTCTTCGCGCGAGAGCCCGCCCGCGAACGTGTGGAGTTCGCGCTTCAGCACGAGGAGGAGCGAGGACAGGACGGCGACGGTCACGCCCTCGATGACGTAGCCGGCGGCGGTCAGCGCACCGACGCCGTAGGCGACCAGCATCGATACCGAGGTGGTGAGCGAGAGTCCGAGGTCCTCGTCCCGGAGGCCCTGAACCGCGAGCACCGTGCCCTGAACGATGACGAGCAGGCCGCCGACCGCCAGCAACCCATCGCGATCGAGGACGGTGAACACCGCACCGAGAAGCGTGATAAGCGAGAAGGTCCGGATCCCCGCGGGCTTGTCCGACCACTCGCGTTCGAGTCCGAGGAACAGCCCGAGTGCGCCCGCGAGCGCGATCCTCGCGACGGGGCTGTCGAGCGAGACGGCCACTTGAGCGACGGGGGTCACGTCTCGGCGTTCCTCCGCCGGCGTATAAACCTCCGTCGTCCTGTCGCTCGGATACAGTATCATCGCGATCATCGCTGCACCGCCGCTCGTCCACGATAGCCGCCACGCTTATCACTTGGTAGTATAATCTAGTTATCGATGGCACGAGCCCGAACGCAGCTTCGATCCGCCCGCGAGGGCACGATCACACCGGCGATGGAGCGGGTGGCCGAGCGCGAGAACCGCGACCCCGAGTTCGTCCGCGAGCAGGTGGCCGCGGGCGAGGCGGTGATCCCGGCGAACCACGCCCACGACAGCCTCGATCCGATGATCATCGGGCGCGAGTTCGCCACGAAGGTCAACGCCAACATCGGCAACAGCGAGACCACGAGCGACCGGACCGAGGAGCTCAGAAAACTCCACGCGGCGGTCCACTACGGCGCGGACACGGTGATGGACCTGAGCACCGGTGAGGACCTCGACACGATCCGCGAGGCGAACGTCGATCACTCGCCAGTGCCGATCGGCACGGTGCCGATCTACGAGGCAGTCAAGCGCGCGGAGAGCCCCGAGGCAATCACCCACGAACTCCTGCTCGACGTGATCGAAAAGCAGGCCGAGCAGGGCGTCGATTACATGACGATCCACGCGGGCGTCCTGATGGAGCACCTCCCGCTGACCGACGGCCGAGTGACGGGGATCGTCTCGCGCGGCGGCTCGATTCTCGCCCAGTGGATGGAGGAGAACGCGATGCAGAACCCGCTCTACACCGAGTTCGAGGCGATCTGTGAGATCTTCGCCGGACACGACGTCACGTTCAGCCTCGGCGACGGGCTCCGGCCGGGGAGCCTCGCGGACGCGAGCGACGAGGCCCAGTTCGCCGAGTTGGATACGCTCGGCGAACTCACTCGGACCGCGTGGGACCACGGCGTTCAGGTCATGGTCGAGGGGCCGGGTCACGTCCCGATGGACGAAATACGAGCGAACGTCGAGCGCCAGCAGGAGGTCTGTGACGGCGCGCCGTTCTACGTCCTCGGGCCGCTGGTGACCGACGTCGCGCCGGGCTACGACCACATCACGAGCGCGATCGGCGCGACCGAGGCCGCCCGTGCGGGCGCGGCGATGCTCTGTTACGTCACGCCCAAGGAACACCTCGGGCTGCCCGATGCCGAGGACGTCCGGGAGGGGCTCGCGGCCTACCGGATCGCGGCCCACGCCGGCGACGTGGCGAACGGGCTTCCCGGTGCTCGTGACTGGGACGACGCGCTCTCGCAGGCCCGGTACAACTTCGACTGGCGCGAGCAGTTCGACCTCGCGCTCGATCCCGACCGCGCCCGGGACTCACACGACCAGACGCTGCCGGGTGACAACTACAAGGACGCCCGATTCTGCTCGATGTGTGGCGTCGAGTTCTGCTCGATGCGGATCGATCAGGACGCCCGCGACGCCGACGGCGAGATGGACGCGCTCGATGCGGGCGTGGACCTCGACGCCTCGCCGGCCGCGGCGGTCAACCTCCCACCGGTGGGGACTCACGATACGAGCGCGGTGCCGGAGCTTCCCGATCTCGGTGGAGAGGTCCATAGCGACGGCGAGCCGGCGGACGACTGACTGTTCCGTTTCGGTTCTCGGTGAGCGTCGTCCGAGTCGCCGGGGATGCCGTGTCGTCGCTTCGATTGGCTATAAGTCGCTGCCGCGCGGAGGTCGTCCATGACGATCTACACGGGCCGGGGCGACGAGGGCCAGACCGATCTCCGGACGATGGACCGGGTCTCGAAAGCCAGTCCCAGAATCGAGGCGTATGGAACTGTCGACGAGGTGAATGCGACTGTCGGGCGGGTCCGTCCAACGGGCTACGACGACGTCGACGAGCAGCTCCGCGCGATCCAGAACCACCTCCACATCGTCCAGGCCGATCTCGCGAACCCCGATCCGGACGCCGAGGATCCGCAGATGACCGACGAGCGCACGGAGCGCCTGGAGGAGTGGATGGACGCCTACGACGACGAACTCGACCCGCTCCAGTCGTTCATTCTCCCTGGCGGTGGCGACGCGGGCGCGCGCCTCCACCACGCCCGGGCGGTCTGCCGGCGGGCCGAGCGCCGCGCGGTCGCGCTCGCGAGCGAGGAGGAAATCAACGAGGCCGCTGTGGTCTACCTGAACCGCCTCTCGGACGCGCTGTTCACTCTCGCGCGCGTGGTGAACCAGCGCGACGGAGTGGCGGAGGAAGCGCCCGACTACTGAAGACAACGTTTATACTTCGAGGTCGGGAATTAGGGATGCGGGTCGGTGATCTAGGCCGGTTATGATACCTCCTTCACACGGAGGAAGTCGGCGGTTCAAATCCGCCCCGACCCACTTCTGCCTAATCTCCGTTTGATTAGAGTGAATCATTCCAGAGCATCTTTTCCATCCAGTAGTTTCACAAGCAAGCGAGAGATAGGCAAATCCAAGACCGATGACACCGACGCTAGATAATTTTTCCATCAGCTAAGAGTGGTCCCTTATCACTTGTTGATGCTCTTGAATTGGGATCACTACTAAAGCGGCTTGAAGCCGCAGGAATTAACCAAGACGTAGTTGGAGAACCGGGGGCTGATGGAGTATTGCTGTTGCTGGACAACTTTTCCACGATATTACGCTCAAGAGATATCGATTCTGATGTCGCTATGTCTGTTGTTAGGTATATCCAAGAGGTTTCAGAAGAGTATGACTCAGAAGATAATTTGAGCGAGAGTGATGGCAGGGAGTTGGAAATGAAGGTCGGTGCATGGCGGCGTTTACTTGAAAACGAGCTTGGGAAGGAACAGCGGATTGCTGCCGCTGATGTGGGCTTGCTTGACGTTGATGGACTACTGAACAGACCAGAGTCTTTGTTTGATGATACGGTATGGAACTGGCTGGATGGTAGTACAAAAGCAGATGTCAAAGAGGCATGCAAAACACTGGTAATCGACTGCCCGACGTCATCCGTCATTCTATCTTTGAGAGCCTTGGAACGCTGCTTACGTGTCTGGCATGAAGAAAAAACTGAAAACAAATTAGAGGCAGCTTGGGGAACTGCCCTTGGTCAATTGATTAGTGAGTTCCAGGAAAAAACAGATTCGAACGATGTAATGGAGCAACTGAGCGACTTGCCTCCTGTTTTGTCTAATTTATTTTATCTCAAGGAAAAGAGAAATGAAGTTAGTCATCCCGATAAGTCTCCTACTTCGCAAGAAGCCCGGCGGTCGTTGATGATCATGGCTGCAACGATTACTGAAATCCACGAGGAAATATATGATGAGAAAGTCGTTGAATATGAGAACGGTGACTTTGAAAATGTCGATGTCAAAGGGTTATCTGCCGAAAATGCGTTCCTGACTCTTGTATATGAATTTATTGAACAAGGGTTTACTGATAACGGGGCAGTCGATGTTTCGAGGTTGAAAGCAGTTGGTTCTAAAGTTGATATATCTGAGAATAAGTTGGAAAATGGCATGATGGACGCTCTGATGAGTGGTGAGGGATACGAACCAAAGGAAGGACAGTTCACACCAATTTAGGGCGCAGAGTAGAACAAACCGACACTAGTAATCCAAATCCGACGACAACAGAGAAAGACTCTCCCTAAGATCTCAACTTGTTCGGTAGGTTGTATCGAGGGCTGTCTGACCCTGTCTGGTGCCGCGAGCACACCACACTGGAGTGAGTTATCTCCGTCTACAGCAACTCTTCGACGTTGTCGGCCACTTCTTCAGGCGTGTCGCCGACCGGGACGCCGGCCTCCGAGAGCGCTTCGATCTTGCTTTCGGCGGTGCCGGCCCCCGATCCGCTCACGATGGCTCCGGCGTGGCCCATCCGCTTTCCGGGCGGTGCGGTCCGCCCTGCGATGAACCCCGCGACGGGGGTAGTCATGTTCGCGTCGATGTACTCGGCGGCCTCCTCCTCGTCGGTGCCGCCGATCTCGCCGCACATCACGATCGCGTCGGTCGCGGGATCGTCCTCGAACAGCGAGAGGGCGTCCACGAAGTCCGTCCCGATGATGGGATCGCCGCCGATGCCGATGGCGGTGGTCTGGCCCAGCCCGCGGTCGGTGAGGTTGTCGACCACCTGGTAGGTCAGCGTGCCCGATCGCGAGATCAGGCCGACGTTGCCCGACGAGAAGATGTTGCCGGGCAGAATCCCCAGTTTGGCCTCGCCAGGCGTGATGACGCCCGGGCAGTTCGGCCCGATGAGGTGGGTGTCGGTCTCGCCGAGGCGCTTGTACACCCGCGCCATGTCCTGGGCCGGAATGCCCTCGGTGATCGCGACTACGAGATCGACGGGCGAATCGAGCGCCTCGAAGAGGGCGTCGGCCGCGAACGCGGGCGGGACGAGCACCACGGAGGCGTCGGCGTTCTCGGCCTCTGCGGCCCGACTCACCGTATCGTACACCGGCACGCCGTGGACCTCCTCGCCGCCGCGTCCGGGGACCGCGCCGGCCACCACGTTCGTGCCGTACTCGATCATCTGGCCCGCGTGGAACTCGCCCTCCCCACCCGTAATTCCCTGGACCACCACGCGCGTGTCGTCGTCGACGAGCACACTCATTGGCTCTCACCTCCGGCGTGCTCGACGGCTCTCTGTACTGCGCCTTCGAGCGTCTCCTCCACGTCGAGCGCGTCAGTGTTCAGGATCTCCATGCCTTCCTCCGCGTTGGTGCCCGCCAGCCGCACCACGATCGGTTTCGGAAGCTCGTCGAACTGGGCGATCGCGTCGTTGATCCCCTGGGCGACCTCGTCGCCGCGGGTGATCCCGCCGAAGATGTTGAACACCACGCTGTCGACGTTCTCGTCGGCAAAGACCATGTCGAGTGCGTTCGCCACGCGCTCGGCCTTCGCGCCGCCGCCGATGTCGAGGAAGTTCGCGGGCGCTCCACCATAATAGTCCACGAGGTCGAGCGTGGTCATCACGAGGCCCGCGCCGTTGCCGATGATCCCCACGTTGCCCTCCAAACGGACGTAGTCGAACCCGTACTCGTTGGCCTTCGCTTCGAGATCGTCCTCGGCGGCCGCCTCCTCCATCTCCGCGAGATCGGGGTGGCGAAAGAGCGCGTCGTCGTCGATGTTCATGACCGCGTCCGCACAGACGACCTCGCGGTCGCTCGTCACCATCACGGGGTTGACTTCGGTGTCCTCCGCGTCGCTGTCCGCCCAGAGGTCGTACAGCGTCGAGAGCACGCCCGCGACGTCGCTCGCGACATCGCTTTCGACGCCGGCGTCGTAGACCGCACGCCGGGCCTGGTAGGGATGCATTCCGAACGCGGGATCGACGTGTTCGCGCGCGATCGCTTCGGGGTTCTCCTCGGCGACTTCCTCGATGTTCACCCCGCCCTCCGAGGAGACCATCGCGACGGGCTTGCCCTCGCCGCGGTCCATCGTCACGCCGACGTAGAGCTCGTCGACGAAGTCGACCGCGGCCTCGACCAGCACGCGATCGACGGTGTAGCCCTTGAGATCCATCCCGAGGATCGAATCGGCGGCCTCGCGGACCTCGTCGTCGCTGTCGGCGATCTCGATGCCGCCGGCCTTGCCGCGGCCGCCGACGTGGACCTGGGCCTTCACCGCGACGGGATACCCGATCGAGTCGGCCGCCGCGAGCACCTCGTCAGTGCTCTCGGCCAACTCCGCATCCGGGGTCGGCAGTCCGGCCTCGGCGAAGACCTCCTTTGCCTGGTACTCGTGAAGTCGCATCGCTTCGAGAGGGGGGTGCCGGCCGCTTAAATCCCGTCGATTCGACTGCCGATCGGCGGCACGTGCCACCGGATTCCGAACGAGCGCATCGCTGTCTCTCGACGGCGGAATCCCGTCATACGCCGCTGCCGACCGGCAGTATCACTCCGCGATGTCGGCGTACAGCCGAACCAGCCCGCACTCCGGACAGAGATACGCGTCGACGCCGAGCGTCCGTTTCATCCCGAGCGACCCCAACAATCCCTCGCGCTTGTCGTCGGTTTTGAGTTTCACGCTCTCGGAATCCACCGACGTGACCGCCTTCGTGACCTCCATCGTCACGCCGCAGTCGGGACAGCGGTGCTCACTCATACTGTGTCTTCGATCTGCCCAGAACTAAAAGTCGGCGTCAGAGCACGTCCGGCGAGTCGGCGATCACGCCGTCGACACCGGCCCGTCGGAGGCGGTCGATGGCGATCGAGGTGTCGATCGTCCAGACGTTCACGTCCATCCCCGCGTCGTGGGCACGCTCGATCGCGTCGGTCATGAGCCAGTGGCCCCAGTGGGGGTGGATGTACGAGCAGTCGAGCGCGAGCGCGTCATCGAAGTCGTCGTCGGGCCGCAGCCCGATGAGACAGGCGAGTTCGACAGTTGGATCGTCGGTTTCAAGCCCATCGAGCGTCGGCGCGTCGAACAAGGAGACGATCACCTCGTTGTCGACGGTGGAGGCCGCCGCGGCCGCCTCGGTGGCGATACCGTGTTCCTTGCAGTCGATCACGATTCCCGTGTCCGCAGGGATCGCGCCGGCGGCCTCTGCGAGCGTCGGCACGCCGGTTCCCGTGTCGAGCACGTCGAAATCGGCGAGGTCGTCCGCCGAGAGCTCGTCGACCCGGCCGGTGACGTCGGTGACTCGGTCGACGGTCTCATCGTGGATCACGACGAGCTCGTCCGAGCCACACCGCCGGACGTCGAGTTCGATCATGTCTGCGTCCGGGGCCGCGCGCTCGATCGCCACGAGCGTGTTCTCGGGATGACGATCCGCAAAACCCCGGTGAGCGATCAGCCGCATCGGTTCCTGATCGGGGTGCGGGAGCCAAAGACCTGCCGAAGGAAGACGAGGTGGCGTCGAGTCGCTCGGAGGTAGTTTTTTGCTGTGCGTCGGTGACTGTCCAGTATGCGCGCCGTTCGTTTCCACGAGCACGGCGGTCCCGACGTACTGACAGTCGACGAAATCGACCGACCCGATCCGGCAGGCCACGAGATACTGGTCGAGGTTCGGGCTGCCGGCGTCAACCCCGTCGACACCTACTTCCGCGAGGGTTCGTACGACCCCTTCGAGCTGCCGATGACGCCCGGGGTCGATCTCGCTGGCGAAGTCGCTGCCATCGGCGACGGTGTCGAGAGCTTCGCCGCAGGTGACCGGGTCTACGCCACCGGTCTCGGTCGGAATCACCACGGCGGCTACGCCGAATACGCGACCGTCCCCGAAGATCGGATCGTCCGTCTTCCCGACGGGGCGGACGCGACCGCGGCCGGCGGCGCGGGCGTCGCCGTCGTCACCGCGTGGCGCGCGCTGGTCGACCACGCAACCCTCGAACCCGGTGAGACCTGTCTCGTCCACGGCGGGTCGGGCGGCGTGGGCCACGCCGCGATCCAGATCGCCGCTGCGACCGGGGCGCACGTCGTCACGACTGCCGCGCCGGAGTACCACGACCGACTCCACGAACTCGGCGCTGACGCGGTGTTCGATTACTCGCGCGACGATCTCGCCGCCGCCGTCCGCGAAGCGAGCACCGCCCGTGCCGGCGCTGCCGGCGAGGGCGTCGACGTGATCCTCGACCACCGCCTTGACGACTACCTCCAGTTCGACGCCGAGGTGGCCGCGACGGGCGCGCGGGTGGTCGGCATCGGCGAACACGATCCCGCGGTGGGGTTCGAGAACGACGGCGTCGCCCGGAGCAAGGACGTCAGCTACCAGTTCATGAGTATGTTCAACACTCCGGATCTCCGGGTCCCGCTGCGCCGGCTGGCCTATCTCATGGAGCAGGGCGACCTGACCATCGACGTGGCCCGCGAGTACGGGCTGGACGAGGCGGGCGAGGCCCAGCGCGCGGTACTGGAGGACAGCTTCCTCGGGAAACTCGTGCTCGTTCCCTGAACCGGGACTGCGTTTATACCCCTCGCCCGCGTCCATCGAGCCATGTCGACCGACTTCGACGTCGACGATCGGGTGGTGCTCGTCACGGGCGCGAGCGGCGCGCTCGGCAGCGGGATCTGCGAGCGCTTCCAGGCCGCTGGCGCGACCGTCTGTGGGACCGATCTCGTCGCTCCCGAGGACGACGAGTCACTGCTCGACGCCGAGGGCGTGGATTTCTACGAGGCCGACTTCACCGACGAGAGCGACGTCGAGCGCGTCGTCGAGGCGGCCGTCGACGATCACGGAAGACTCGATGCGCTGTGTAACATCGCGGGCACGTGGCGCGGCGGCCAGCCGATCGAGGAGACCGACGCCGACGAGTTCGGGATGCTGTTCGATGTCAACCTCAGAACGATGTTTCTCGGCTCGAAACACGCTATCCCCCACCTCCGGGAGAGCGATGGCGCGATCGTCTCGGTGTCGGCGAAATCGTCGCTCGAAGGCGGTGAGGGCGATGGCCCCTATCGGGCGGCGAAGGCGGGCGTCCGGCTGTTGACCGAGACCATCGCCGAGGAGAACCGAGGCGAGCTGCGCGCGAACGCGATCATGCCGAAGGTGATCGACACGCCCGCGAACCGCGACATGATGTCCGACGCCGACCACGAAAGCTGGCCCACGCCGGCCGAAATCGCCGAGGTCGTGCTCTTCCTGTGTAGCGACGCGGCCGGCGTCACGAGCGGTGCGGCGGTCCCGGTGTACGGGGAAGCCTAACGAGTCACACGGTTTCGCGCGTGATTCGCGGAGTTTTTGAACCGGGACGCGAAATCCCGCCAGTCATGGCAGAACGCGAAACGTGGGCGACGAGACTCGGCTTCCTCCTCGCGGCGATCGGTAGCGCGGTGGGGTTGGGCAACATCTGGCGCTTTCCGTTCATCACTTCCGAAAACGGCGGGGCGGCCTTCCTGGTCGTCTACCTCCTCGCGGTGTTGGTGATCGGGCTGCCGGCGATCCTCGCGGAGTTCGTGATCGGCCGGCGGGCGAACACCAGCGCGATCGGTGCCTTCCGCAAACTCGGCCGGCCAGGGTGGTGGTTCGTCGGCGCGGTCGGCGTGATCGCGGCCTTCTGGACCCTCTCGTACTACAGCGTGATCGGCGGCTGGGTGCTTCGATACATCGGCGGCAGCGTCACCGGCAACGCGCTCGCCGCGCCCGAGGGGTATTTCGGGGCGATCTCCGTGGGCCTGTCCTCGATCGGCACCCACGCAGTCTTCATGCTCATCACGATCGGGATCGTCGCGCTCGGGATCGAGGACGGGATCGAGCTCGCGACGAAGGTGATGGTCCCCGCAGTCGTCGTGATGCTCGTCGGGCTCGCGGTGTTCGCGGCGACGCTGCCCGGTGCGAGTGAGGGCTACGCGTTCTTCCTCGATCCCGACTTCGACGTCATCGTCTCGAACTTCGGGAGCGTGCTTCCCGCAGCGTTCGGCCAGGCACTCTTCAGCCTCTCGCTCGGGTTCAGCGTGATGATCACCTACGCCTCCTATCTCGGCGAGGACGACAGCCTCCCGGTCGACGGGTTCTCGATCGCGGTCTCGAACACCGCCATCGGCGTGCTCGCCGGGCTCGTGGTGCTTCCGCTGCTGTTCGCTCAGGGTATCGAAGCCGGCGGGGGCGGTCCCGGTGCGGTGTTCGTCGCGATCCCGACCGCACTCGCGGAGCTGCCCGGCGGCGAGCTGGTGGGCCAGGCAGTCGGGATCGTCTTCTTCGGCGTCATCCTGATCGCGGCGCTCTCGTCGGCGATCAGCCTGCTCGAAGCCGCCGTCGCCTTCCTCGTCGACAACTACGGGTTCTCGCGGCTCCCGACCGCAGCGGGGCTCGGCGCGGTCGTCTTCGCGCTCGGGATCCCCTCGGCGTACGACACCGCGTGGCTCAACTGGTTCGACGGGATCGGCGTCACTCTCCTCCTCCCGCTCGCCGTCCTGCTCGTGGTGCTGTTCGTCGGGTGGGTGCTCGGCCGCGATGCGATCGACGAGCTCCGGACGGGATCGACGAGCGGCTCGCTCGCATCGATCTGGCTCTGGTGGCTCCGGACGGTGGTCCTCGCGGTGGTCGTGATCGTGGTCGCGCTCAACCTCTGGGACCTCTTCGCCACACCCGATACGGGCTATTACTTCATCCCTAGCCCGCTTCGGTGAAGACACCAAATTTTCTGAACAGCTACAGCAGACCATTAGATCTGCTGTTTGTGTGTAGCACAGCTATGATGTCGCTCTAAAGACGATAGAAAGGCTAAAGAGACGAGAAGGCCAATACATCGAACACAACCCATCTTGAGGTGAGTTAGAATGAGTAAGTATTCCGAACGCCTTTATAAAAAGGCCAAAAAATCTGGAAAAAGCGCAGCAAAAGCACTCGCAACCCAGCAGGAACTCAACCAAGAGATGAATATCAGTGCAAACCATATACTGAACGTAAAGGAATACGAAGAAAGAGATGAAGAGACCGATCCGAGATCTGAATCTGACTAGTCCACTGTAATGCCTCTGGATGCATATATTAGACAGCAATGTGTGGATCTTTGCTTTCCTGAAATCTGGTGAGGCTCCACTGGATTACCTGTACCAAGTTTATAATGGAGAAATCACAGTCCGTCTCACGCCCTATATTGTTGAGGAAGTAGTTACAAATATTCGGCATGAGTATGGCGGCCGCCTTACAAACGAACAACTGGACGAATTCCTCACAAACTTTTTGTCATTTTCCAGCAACTGTGATCATGTAGACAGCCCTTCTCAGGAAGAGATCGGAAAGATAGATCTTCTTCAGGAACGAGCAAAACCACACTATCACCTGATCGGTGAGACTCTTGGAATTCAAGCAAAGGATGCGCCAATATTGCTGTCTGCTTATCAACTCCGGCGTTACGACCCACTGATCCTCACGGCTGATGAAGAATTTGCAAGCCTTGACCCGAGTGATTTTGAGAGCTATTCTGGACTCAATCCTTCAGAAAGGAACCTTACTAGTGTGACAATCGAATATCTCGAAATTGACGAGGACATAACCCCTGACCGGGATTTGCCAGACACAAACTGACGTCTACTTAGTTACGATTTCAGTCTAATTAGTCTCTCTGTTTCGATTGTATCGCATCCTCCACCGGAATCCCTTTTCGGGAGCCCTGCCACCGCCCGGTATGCACGGTGCCGAGGGCGTGAAACCATGACCGACGATCACGACGATCCCATCGAGGAGCTCCGGGCGCGAAAGCGCGCCGCCGAACTCGGCGGCGGCGAGGAGCGCATCGAGTCCCAGCACGAGAAGGGGAAGATGACCGCGCGCGAGCGCGTCGACTACTTCCTCGACGACGACACCTTCCACGAGTTCGATCAGCTTCGAACGCACCGCTCGACCAACTTCGACATGGACGAGCGCGAGATTCCGGGCGACGGCGTCGTGACAGGCTACGGCGACGTCGACGGCCGCACGGTGTTCGTCTTCGCCCACGACTTCACAGTGTTCGGGGGATCCCTGGGCGAAGTCTTCGCCCAGAAGGTCTGTAAGGTGATGGACGAGGCGATGGAAGTCGGCGCACCCATCATCGGCCTCAACGACTCCGCGGGCGCACGCATTCAGGAGGGGATCGACTCACTGGCTGGGTACGCCGAGGTCTTTCATCGGAATCAGCAGGCGTCGGGCGTCGTCCCGCAGATCTCGGCGATCATGGGTCCCTGCGCCGGCGGTGCGGTCTACTCACCCGCCATCACGGATTTCATCTTCATGGTCGAGGACACCTCGCATATGTTCATCACCGGCCCGGACGTCATCGAGACTGTCACGGGTGAGGAGGTCTCCTTCGAGGAGTTGGGCGGTGCGTCGACCCACACCGGCGAGAGCGGCGTCGCTCACTTTTCGGAGGCCGACGAGAAGCAAGCGCTCGACGACATCCGGCGACTGCTCTCGTATCTCCCCCAGAACAACGTCGAGGACCCCCCAAGAGTCGACCCGTGGGACGATCCCGACCGCCAGGACGACGAACTCAAAGACCTCGTTCCCGACGCGCCCCGGAAACCCTACGACATCACGGCGGTCATCGAGCGGATCGTCGACGAGGGGTCGTTCTTCACGGTCGCGGATTCCTACGCCCGCAACCTCGTGACCGCGTTCGCCCGGCTCGACGGCCGGCCGGTGGGCGTGGTCGCCAACCAGCCCCGCGTGAACGCCGGCACGCTCGACATCGACGCCTCGCTCAAGGGCTCGCGGTTCGTCCGCTTTTGCGACGCGTTCAACATCCCGCTCGTGACGTTCGTCGACGTCCCTGGCTTCATGCCCGGCACCGATCAGGAGAAAGGCGGCATCATCAAACACGGCGCGAAGCTCCTCTACGCCTACTCCGAGGCCACGGTCCCCCTCTTGACTGTTATCACCAGAAAGGCCTACGGCGGCGCGTACGACGTGATGGCGTCGAAACATATCGATGCCGACGTGAACTACGCGTGGCCCACCGCGGAGATCGCGGTGATGGGTCCCCAGGGTGCGGTCAACGTGCTCTACGACGACGAACTCGACGCGGCCGACGACACCGAGGCTCGCCGCGAGGAGCTGATCGACGAGTACCGAGACACCTTCGCGAACCCCTACACGGCGGCCGAGCGCGGGTTCGTCGACGACGTGATCGAACCACACACCACCCGCCCGATCCTGATCGACGACCTCGAAATGCTCTCGAACAAGCGCAAATCCGGCCCCGACCGGAAACACGGGAACATTCCGCTGTAATGACGACCGATCAACCCGCCGACGGCCAGGATCGGATGGACGCACTCGCGGCTGCGATCCCCGACGATGCCGACTCGGGCGAGGCCGCCGCGATCGCCGCGGCGCTCGGGGCGCATCTCCGTGACCAAGCTGCGGCGGCCGCCGAGGCAGCGGTGGACGAGGAACCATCGTGGGAGGGGGATCGATGGCGGTTCGCCGGGCGCGTCTCGCAGTTGCAGCACCGTGACGTGCGCGTTCCGCTCGACGCGCCGACCGATCCGTGGGCCGCCGCCGGGCGAACCGACCGACTGTAGTGTGGTCGGACGCGGTCAGTTCCGACAGACGGCGAGGATGTGCTCCGAGAAGTCCACGGCGACCGGGTCCTCTCGAAGCGTCCGCACGACATCGCGAACGTCCTCGATCGCCTCCCCGTCGGCCCCTGAGAGTTCGTGCTTCATCCGGGCGGCGACGCCTTCGAGGCCGACCAACTGCTCGACAGCGAACCCCGCCTGCTCCAGTTCGGCCTCGAACTCGGCGGCGCGGAAGAAGTGACACTCGGCCCATCCCTCGCCGTCACCGCGTTCGGCGACGAGGTCGGCGGTGTAGTCGCCGGTTTCCGCGATAGGGCCGAGCAGCCCGTGACTCCCATCGAGGTTGAACTTGATGATGTCCTGGAGGGCGGCGAGACGGCCGATGACCGAGACGAAGACGGGTGCGTCGGTGCGGGCGACCCGTCGGAGTTCGGCCATCGCGCACGCGCGCTCGTCGGCGTCGACGACGTGACTCAGCGGGCCGCCGAGACAGCACACCGCGTCGAAGGTGTCGTCGGCGAACGGGAGGGCGCGCATGTCGCCCTGTTCGGCGGTAACGTGGTCGGCGAGCCCTCGCTCGGTGGCGTTTTCGCGAGCGAGTGCGACCTGTGTGGCAGAGAGATCGACGAGCGACACGTCGTGGCCACGCTCGGCGAGCCAGACGGTGTATCGACCCGCTGCACCACCCACATCGAGAACGTGGCTACTGGCACGTCCATCCGCATCCGATCGCTCGCGATCCGACTCGGGCAGGTCGCGAGCCAGGTACGCCGTCGTGTTCGCGAACTCCATGCGGGTCACTGGATCGCGGTCGAGACGCTCCCACTCGCCCTCGGCGAGCTCGTCGTAGTAGCTCTCTGGGTCCATGTCGCTCATCGGCGATGCTCCGTTCGGGGTCGGTCGCGGTCGGTGTTTCGTGGTTGAGTGTACATCCGTATCGAATCGCGTGTCGGTCGTCGAACGAATAGGGACAGTGCGTCGGGTTTCACCCCGACCGGCACGATCCGTGCGAGGCTCCACCTGACGAAAAGTTAGGACTGCGGTCCATTGCCACGAGCGCCGACACCGGGTGGAGTAGGTGTCACGAATTCGATCTCACTGCCGTCCAAGAAAGTTCTTTCGTTGAACCGACTGGCGGGACGCTCCGCATGGTTTATCACCCGACTCCCAGTAGCCACCGCCAGGAATGTTCGAGAAGGTTCTCGTCGCCAATCGAGGAGAGATCGCGATCCGGGTAATGCGCGCGTGTGAGGAACTCGGCGTCGACACCGTGGCGGTCTACTCCGAGGCCGACTCCGAGGCGGGACACGTCCGGTACGCCGACGAAGCCTACAACATCGGCCCTGCCCGCGCGGCCGACTCCTACAACGACGGCGAGGCGGTCATCGGGGCGGCCGAGAAGGCCGATGCCGACGCGATCCACCCGGGATACGGGTTCATGGCAGAGAACGCCGACTTCGCCGCCCGCGTCGAGGAGACCGAGGGTGTCACCTGGATCGGCCCGTCCAGCGGCGCGATGGAGCGCCTCGGCGAGAAGACCCACGCCCGGCAAGTGATGGGCGAGGCCGACGTTCCGATCGTCCCCGGAACCACCGAAGCCGTCGAGGAGCCCGAACAGGTCCGCGAGTTCGGCGAGGAACACGGCTTTCCCGTCCTCATCAAGGCCGAGGGCGGCGGTGGTGGGATGGGCCAGAAGGTCGTCCACGGTCCCGACGAGGCCGAAGAACAGCTCGAAACGGCGAAACGCGAGGGAGAGGCGTACTTCTCGAACGATTCGGTCTATCTGGAGCGGTTTCTCGACAACGCTCGTCACGTCGAGATCCAGATCCTCGCCGACCAGCACGGCAACGTCCGCCACCTCGGCGAACGGGACTGTTCGCTCCAGCGACGCCAGCAGAAGGTCATCGAGGAGGGCCCCAGTCCCGCGCTCACCGACGATCTCAGGGAGAAAATCGCCGAGGCCGCCCGACGAGGTGCCGACGCCGGCGACTACTACAACGCCGGGACGTTCGAGTTCCTCGTCGAAGACGAGGATCGCAACGACGACGGACTGCTCGACGCCGACACCGACTTCTACTTCCTCGAAGTCAACACGCGGATCCAGGTCGAACACACCGTCACGGAGGAACTCACCGGCATCGACATCGTGAAGTGGCAGCTCCGGGTCGCCGCCGGCGAGGAACTCACCTTCGCCCAGGACGACGTCGAACTCGAGGGTCACGCGATGGAGTTCCGGATCAACGCCGAGAACGCCGCGGACGACTTCTCACCCGCCACCGGCGGGGCGTTCGATATCTACGACCCGCCGGGCGGCATCGGCGTCCGGGTCGACGACGCCCCCCGGCAGGGTGACGACCTCGTGACTGCCTACGATTCGATGGTCGCGAAGCTCATCACGTGGGGCGCAGACCGCGAGGAGTGCGTCGCCCGCGGGAAGCGCGCGCTCGCGGACTACACGATCGAGGGCTTCCCGACGATCGTCCCCTTCCATCGTCTGATGCTCACCGATGACGAGTTCCTCGACGGCAGACACACCACGAAGTACCTCGACGACGGCCTCGATCCCGAGCGGATCGACGCCGCCCAGGAGAAGTGGGGACTCGAAGACTCCTCCGCGGACACGGGCGAAGAAGAGGTCACGCGGCGCGAGTTCGTGGTCGAGGTCAACGGCAAGCGCTTCGAGGTCGATCTCGAAGAGCACGGCGCGCCGCCGATCCAGGCGGGCGGCTCCGGTGGCGGTGGCAGCACCCAACAGCTCGACGCCGCGGGGCCGAGCGACGGCGGCAGCGATGACGGCGGCAGCGCGAGCACCGCCGAGGGCGAGCAGGTCACCGCCGAGATGCAGGGGACGATTCTGGACGTGAACGTCGAGGTCGGCGACGAAGTGTCGGCGGGCGACGTGCTCTGTGTGCTCGAAGCCATGAAGATGGAAAACGACGTGGTCGCCTCCCGTGGCGGCACCGTCGCCGAGGTCGCCGCGAGCGAAGGCGAGTCGGTCGACATGGGCGACGTGCTCGTCGTGCTCAACTAAGGACCACTTTTTTCACTCCGTCGGGTGCGCTCGCTCGCCCACCACTCTCTGCTCACGGGTGCGAAGCACCCGTTCGCACGGTACGAGGGACACGAAGCGTCCCTCGCTATCGCCGGCGCGAAGCGCCGGCTGTAAGAGGTTCCGAAGGAACCTCTCTACTCGCAAAAACCTGTCTTGCTGAGCGTAGCGAAGTCCTTCGAAACGGCTTCGCCGTTTCGTGATGACGAAAATCGAAGACTTCGAACCACAAGGCTCGGAAGACGAGCGGTGAGAGGCGCGACCGACAGGAGCGCCTCAATGCGAACGGCGAAGAACGAGCCGTGAGCGAAGCGAGTCTTCCGGTGGACTAAAAACACCCGCTCACTCGGCCTCCGGAAGAGCGGAGCTCTTCCGTGCTCTCGTTCGCCTCCGGCTCACGAGAACTTCGGCCTCGTTCACGGTTCAGCTGCTGGTGCCGACCGCAACCGCGCCCATACCGCGACCGCCGAAGCCCTCGCGCCCGTCAGGGCGCTCGCCCTTCATCCGCTGTCAGAGAAATCTCCGACAAGCCTCGTGCTCGTTTCACTCACACGAGACGCCAGGAGAGCAANCGCCCTTCATCCGCTGTCAGAGAAATCTCCGACAAGCCTCGTGCTCGTTTCACTCACACGAGACGCCAGGAGAGCAAAGCTCTCCTGAGCTCTGGCTCGCTGTGCTCGTCAGGACGCCAGGACCGCACCGCTCCGCGAACAAAAACCGATCCCACGCAGACGGTTCGTGTCACACTGATTTATGTCCCGACGACCGTACTCGCCAGTATGCAGGAGACGCGCCGCGAAGTCCTCGACGCCATCGCCGACGGGCCGATTTCGGGCCCCGATCTCGCCGCCAGGCTCGACGTCTCGCGCGCAGCGATCTGGAAACACGTCGAGGCGCTCCGCGAGGCCGGTTTCGCGGTCGAGAGCGTCGACACCGGCTACCGTCTGGCTGGCGTCCCCGAGTACGGCGGCCCGGCCATCGAGTTCGGTCTGGATGCACCCTTCACGGTCGAATACCACGACAGCCTCCCGAGCACGAACGCCCGCGCACGCGAACTCCCCACCGAGGGTGCGACCGACGTCGCGGTGGTCGCCGACGAGCAGACCGGCGGTCGGGGACGACTCGATCGGGGCTGGGTCTCACCACCCGGCGGGATCTGGCTCAGCGTGCTCTGCCGGCCCGATCTGCCGCCGGCCCACGCCCCGATCCTGACGCTCGCGGCGGCGGTCGCAGCGACCGAAACCGCCCGCGAAGCCGGCGTCGACGCCCGGATCAAGTGGCCGAACGATCTCCTCGTTCCCGGGACGGACGGCGACCAGAAACTCGCGGGGATTCTCACCGAGATGGAGGGCGAGGCCGATCGAGTCTCGTGGGTTGTTATCGGTATCGGGATCAACGTCGGCGTGGAGGACCTCCCCGCGGGCGCGACCGGCCTGCTCGCCCACACCGAAAGCGTGGACCGACGGCGGTTCGTCCAGCGCCTCCTCGAACGGTTCGACGCGCTCCGGACCGATCCCGAGCGGGTCATCGGGGCGTGGCGCGAGCACGCGCTCACGATCGGGCAGCGAGTACGGGTCGAAACCCCGACCGACGAGATCGTGGGCGAGGCCGTCGACGTCGAGTTCCCCGGCAGCTTGGTCGTCGAGACCGACGACGGCCCGATCCGTGTTCACGCCGGCGACTGCGAACATCTCCGTCCGGCGTGAAAACCGTCGTCTACGATCCGCTCGCCGGTTTGTCGGTCACGTCGTCCGTCGAGGACTCGTCCGTTTGTTCTCCATTGACCCGCACCGTGAGAACGGGCACCGACGAGGTACGAACGACCCGCTCGGCGACGCTTCCCAGCAGGAGACGGTTGATGCCGCCGCGGCCGTGGGTTCCCATCACGATCAGGTCACACTCCTCGCTCTCCGCGTACTCGACGATCTCCGAGCTCGGTGCGCCGTCGGCGAGCACGCGCTCGAACGGGACGTCATCGACCCATCCCGCGGCCCGATCGAGCGCCGCCTCGCCCTGCTCGTTCAACATCGATCCGAGGCCCTCGATCGCGGTGTCGGCCGGTAGCCCGGCGTAGCCCGCGGTGTTGACCACGTAGATCGCGTGGAGCTCGGCGTCGTGGATCACCGCCAGTTCGGCGGCGTGATCGACCACGCGATCCGCTCCGGGCGAGCCGTCGGTCGGGACGAGGATGCGATCGTACACGCCCCGACGTTCGCACCGGGTCGTGTTAATTCTTCTCGCCCATGGGGAAAATGGCGAACGCGAGCGACGCTGCCGACCTACCCGACGTTGACGATCTGATAGCCGTCTTCGACCAGTCCTGCGATGTCCGGCCCGTGTTCGTCAGCGCCGCCGTCGAGCGCGATGCCGGCCGCCTCGACCTCGTCGTCGACCTCGAAGAAGTTCGCACAGAACCCACACGCCCGGCGCTCTTCAGCCCGGAACCGATCCGTTCGCCGCTCCGCTCGGCAGCACCACGCGCTCGACGTCGCCGACCCCCGCCCGGCGGACGACCGCCCGAACGGGGTCGCGTGCGCCGTGGAGGTTGTTCGAGTCGCCGTCGAGCACGAGCACGCGCGCCTCGCGGCCAGGCTCGATAATTCCACAGTCGAGATCCAGGATCTCGGCCCCGTTGATCGTCGCCATCTGGAGCACTTCGCGGGCCGACACGTCCGTGAGCTTCGCGGTGAACTCCATCTCGCGGAACATCGAGGGGCTGTCGAGCATCGCGTTGTCGGTCCCGAGTGCGACCGTCGTCCGGTCGGCGAGATCGTCGACTGGCGGAACGCCGACTTCGGTCACGAGGTTCGAGCGTGGGCAGATTACCACTGGCCGGGCCTCGCGCTCGACGCGATCGAGGTGGTCGGGTTCGGCGTGGACCATGTGGACCAAAAAGTCGGGATCGAGGTCAAGCGCGGGGTCGATGTCGTGAGGGTCGCGCTCGCCGGCGTGGATCCCGAACAGTTTGCCCGCCTCGTGGGTCGCTTCGCGTTCGCGGGCGAACTCGTCGTCGCGCGCGCCGCTCGCGCCGTAGCCGTCGCTCGCCTCCATCGCCGCGACCGAGCCGCGGCCGAGCACTGTCGCATCCAGATCGGAGTCGGCGAGCGCATCCTCGATCGCATGCACCCCCTCCACGTCGCCCTCGCGGAACTCGCAGAACGCGCCCGTCCCGGTCTCGCGCATGAACGTGATCGTCCGGCGCATGGCCGCGACGAGTTCCTCGTGACTTGCTTCCCGGAGCAACTGGTGTTTCAGCCCATCGGGCGGTGCGACGAGATCGTCGAGCGAGAGACCACCACCGGCCTCCTTCGCGATCGAGTCGCCGATGTGGGTGTGGGCGTTGATGAACGCCGGTAGGACGACGTTCGCGGAATCGACGGCGGTCTCTTCGACTGCGACGATTTCGCCGTCCTCGATCACGACCCGGCCCTCGATCGGTTCGAGTTCCCGTCCGCGGAGAATCGTGCCCTCGATGTTCATGCTCGCGCTCTGTCGGCGGCGGCCTTGAATCACACTGTCGGCTACGAACCCGGTCCATCACCGGCGGTGGCGCGCGGGAGCGCCGAAGGCGCGACTCGCGCGAGGGATGAGCGAGCGAAGCGAGCGAATCGGTTGGGGAGGGCGTGGCCCGCGGTCTCTCATTTGTATCGCGATTCGTCGTAAAACGATCTGCTTCCGTCACCGGGTTCTGCAGCAAGTCGCTCGGCCATCTTCCGGCCAAGAATCCGTCTTCCGTCGTCACTTGGTCGCAAACTCGTCGAGCGTCGCGTGAATGCCCGGCCGGACGTCCGAGACGAGCGTGCCGTCGATGTCGAGGCCGAGCACCGAGGCGGCGGCCGTTCCAACCCGCTCGGTGAGGTTGCCTGGCGCATACACGCCGAGCCGCCACTGGTCGCGCTGGGTAGTGTTGAGCGCCTCGACCAAGGTCGACTGGCGGCCGAGCGGCCGGATCTCGCCGCTCACCACGACCCGCGAGGAGGACTCGGTCATGCTCGGGCGCGCGGGCACGTCGAGGATCACGTCGCCGGCGTCGACCCCGGCGCTGTCGGCGATCTCTGCCTCCCACTCGCGGACGGTCGCGTGATCTGCGTCCACGATCTCATCGGGCGTATCGCGGAGTTCGGCCCAGACCGCGCGTTTGTAGAGATCCCGTCGACCGAGTCGTGCGGCGTCCGTCGCGGTCCGGTCGTGGCTCCGGAGTGCCACGAGGAGGTCGTGGTCGTCCATCCGGCGGAGATCCTCGGCGTCGATCGCCTCGTCGCCGCGTTCGTTTTCCCCATCGCTGTCGCCGTCGAGCAGCCGCTCGGCCGCGCGCCGGAGCATCGCCTTGCCGATCCGCGCGACGGGGTGGCTGTACACTGTCGGGTTCATCAGCGCCCGCGCGAGCAGCAGCGATTCGGCGGTCTGGACGTTGCCCTCCGCCAGCGCGAGTTCGCCGTCGACGAACCGGAGCTCCCGGACGAGCCGGCCGTGATCTACAGTCCCATAGGGAACGCCGGTGTGGTGGGCGTCTCGCACCAGGTAGTCCATCCGGTCGACATCGAGTTCTCCAGAAACGAGCTGGCCGAGCCGGCCCTCGCCCGCGACGAGGCCCGCGATCCGGTCGGGATCAAGGTCGTGGGTCGCGAGAATCGTGGCGACCTCCCCGGTCGCGAGGAGCTCGTCGACGTCGTCGTGGAACTTCCCGGTGCGGCGGTGAACCAGGGCTTCGAGGTTGTGGCTGTAGGGACCGTGGCCGACGTCGTGGAGCAGCGCGGCCGCCCGGACGCGTTCGGCCTGGCGACCCTCGATGCCGAGATGGGAGAGGGCACGGTCGGCGAGGTGGTAGACGCCGAGGCTGTGTTCGAAGCGAGTGTGGTTGGCGGAGGGGTAGACGAGATCGACAGTACCAAGCTGGCGGACGTGGCGGAGGCGCTGGACGGCGGAGGTGTCGAGGAGGTCCCGCGCGACGCCCGCGACCTCGATGTGGTCGTGGACACTGTCCTTGATCGTCTTCATCGGCGGAGGCTTCGGCGCGTTCGGTGAAAAGGTTACGTGCCCAACCCGTCGCTGTCGTGCCGGTCGCGGTGCGCTCGCTCAGTCGATGTTTTCGATTGCCTCGTCGATATCGAACGACTCGGTGGTTTCGGTGCCGTCCTCGCCGCGTTCGACGGCCTCCTGCTCCTCGTCGATCTCGACTTCCGGGCCTTCCTCGTCGGTGAACTCCGTGTGGACGCCCCAGGGCATCTCACTGCCACCCCGCTGGCACGGACGTCGGTTCTCGCCCCGTCGTGAATCGTTGCGGGAGTTTCTGGTTCATGATCTGGTCACTGGGACGTTACGGTAATCGACGTAGCGATTTATACCCATCGAGACCCCTGACGCTGAGACTGTTGCTGCTCGTGGAAGCTATCGCGGTGGTTCGTTCGCTATCGTCGTCTGGCGTTTATTCGGACACCTCCGCCCCTCGCACAGCCTTATGTCCGGGCCACACTGTACGGGAGTATGTCCGACGTGGCTGCCCCGGATCTCGACGGTCGCACGGCGTTCATCACCGGGACGACACGGGGAATCGGCAAGGCGATCGCCCTCTCTCTCGCCGATCGTGGTTGCAACGTCGTCTCGACAGGCAAGACCGTCGACGACACGGATTCAGATCTCGACGGGACGATCCACGAAACCGCCGACGAGTGCGAGGCGCGCGGCGTCGCTTCCCACGCCATCCAGCTCGATCTCCGCGACGCCGAGGCGGTCGCCGCGGCCGCCACGGAGGCGATCGACGTCTTCGGCGAGGTCGACATCGTCATCAACAACGCCAGCGCGATCGAGATCGCGAACATCGAGTCGATGCCCGCGAACCGCTTCGACCTCATGACGGCGGTCAACGTCCGCGGGACGTATCTCACGTCCCGCGCGTTCGTCCCGCACCTGCGCGAGATCGGTGGCGGGCGGATCCTGACGAACGCGCCGCCGGTGGCGATGGATCGCGGGCCGGGGAAGGCCGCCTACGCATGGTCGAAAATGGGGATGACGTTCGTCACGCTCTCGCTCGCCGGCGAGCTCGAAGCCGACGGGATCGCGGCCAACGCGTTCTGGCCGGTGACCGCGATCGACACCCGCGCGACGCGGTACTTCGGCATGGGCACCGAGGACGACTGGCGCTCGCCCGCCATCGTCGCGGACACGGTGCTCGAACTCCTCGATCGCGACACCGAATACACCGGCAACGCGGTCTACGACGAGGAAGTTCTCCGTGAGGCCGGCGTCGACGATTTCGCCGAGTACAACCTCACCGAGGGCGATCCGGCACCGTTGTCCGCGCAGATGTTCGATCCCGACTACGAACGACCCGTGTAGCGAATCGCTCCCCGAATCTTCGAACGCTCGTCTCGGCAGTCCGCACGACGGGACGAGCACAAGCGTTTACTCCGCCCACGGCCCACGCCGAGCTATGGTGACGTTTCTCTCCGGGGGCACAGGAACACCGAAGCTGCTCCCCGGAGCCGAGTCGGTCTTCGATCCTGCCGACACCACAGTTGTCTGCAACACCGGCGACGATGTCGAGATCGCGGGCCATCTCGTCTGTCCGGATCTCGACACCGTGCTGTTCGAGCGCGGCGGCGTCCTCGACCGCGAACGGTGGTGGGGGATCGACGGCGACAGTACAAATACTCACGACGAACTCCGCGCGCTCTCCGAGGAATCAGGGTTCGACACCGGCCCGCGCTACCTGCCCGACGAGCGCCAGACCGACGGACGCGATCTCGCGCGCTGGCGACGCTTCTCGGGCGTGGGGGAGTTCATGACGATCGGCGACCGCGATCGGGCCGTCCATCTCCTCCGAACGAGCCTGCTTGACGAGGGCCACACGCTCACCGAAACCACCCGATTGCTCGCCGACGCGTTCTCACTCGACGTCTCACTACTCCCGATGAGCGACGATCCGGTGGCGACGATCATCCACACCCCCGAGGGGCCGATGCACTTTCAAGAGTTCTGGGTCGCCCACGGTGGCGAGCCGGCGGTCGAGGATGTCGAGTTTCGCGGGGCGGACGGAGGGGAACACGGCAGCCGGAACGGCGATGCAGCCCCGACGGCCGCGGTACGCGACGCGCTCGCGGAGCCGGTAGTGATCGGCCCCTCGAACCCGGTGACGAGCCTCGGGCCGTTGCTCGCGCTCGACGGCGTGCCCGAAGCGCTCGCAGAAACCACCGTGGTCGCGGTCTCGCCGTTCGTCGGCGAAGAGCTCTTCTCGGGACCGGCCGCGAAGCTGATGGCGGCGGTCGGCGTCGAGCCGAGTACCGCCGGCGTCGCCGAGTCCTACCCGTTCGCCGACGCGTTCGTGATCGACGACGCCGATCCCACGGCTCTCGGCCGGCCAACCGTGACGACCGACATCACGATCGACGATTCGAAGGACTCGACGCGCGTCGCGCACGCGGTCGAGGAAGCCCTCGAACTCGGTCGGGAGGCGCCCTGATGTTCGAGCCCCGACTCGCGCTGGCGAGCCTGAGCGGCGAGTCCGACGCCGCGTGGGCACGGGCGGTCGAAGAACACGTCGGCGCGGCTTTTCTCGGCGGGATCGCGCTCGACGAACCTTCTCGGCGGGCGGCGCGTCAGCTCGTCGCCCGCGACCGCACCGAGTTCCTGCCTGACGACCCGGTCGCGTTTGTCGACGCTCAACTCGCTTCCCTCGACGACGCACCGCTCCGTTCGGGGATCAACGTCCGGAGCGCGTCGCGCGCGCCCATCCACGAGGTCGCGGAAGTCTGCGCCGACCACGACGCCCTCGTCGAGATCAACGCCCACTGCCGTCAGGACGAGCTGTGCGCGGTCGGCTGTGGCGAGACCCTGCTCCGGGACGCCCACCGACTGTGCGAGTACGTCGAGACTGCCGTAGAAGCGGGCGCGACGGTGAGCGTGAAAGTCCGGACCGAGGTGCCAGGCGTCTCGCTCCCCGACACGGCCCGCTGGGTCGAGGGGGCGGGAGCCGATGTCGTCCACGTCGACGCGATGGATTCAGAGCCGGTGATCGCCGACGTCGCGAGCGCGACCGATGCGTTCGTGATCGCCAACAACGGCGTCCGCGATGCCGCGACAGCCCACGAATACCTCGATCACGGGGCTGACGCCGTGAGCGTGGGGCGGCCGAGCGACCGACCGGCGGTGCTGGAGCGCGTGCGGAGCGCGACCGACGAGTGGTTCGCGGAGCCGGAGAACGAGACTGAACGGGTCGAACCAGGTGCGAGCGGATGAGGACGTCGGCCGCAAACGCCCAGCTCGCGCTCCTGCTCGAAGTCACCGCGACGCCCAAGCCGGGCAACGTCGACCGCGTGCGCGAGTACCCCGACCTCCGGTTCGAGCACTTCATGGCCGGCGCGGTCGGCGCGAGCCAGGGACTCCGGATGGCCGCAGCGGGCGATCCTGTCGGAGAATCGTTCGAGCGCGCTGTCGAGGGGATGGCCGATCAGCGCGGCGGCAACACCCAGTTCGGCGCGTTGCTGTTACTCACGCCACTGATTCGGGCGGCGAGCGGTGGAAGCGGATCGCCGTCCGACAACGAGGAACTGACGCCGGAGCGCGCCGCGCGCGTTACGGAAGCCACGACGGTCGCCGACGCCGCCGGGTTCTACCGGGCGTTCGAGCACGTCGATGTCGCGGTCGACGACCCGCCGGCGGACATGGAAGCCCTCGACGTCCGGCGGGGAGCCGACGCCGTGCCGGCGGTCGAGGAGCGGAAACTAACGCTGCATGATATATTCGAACGGAGCGCCGACCGCGACGGCGTCGCCCGCGAGTGGGTGTCGGGGTTCCCACGGACGTTCGCCGCGGCCGATCGCATCGCCGCGCTCGACGGCCCGGTTCCGGACCGCGCGGCGCGGGTCTTCCTCGAACTGCTCGCGGACGAACCCGATACGTTCGTCGTCACGAAGCACGGCGACGCCACCGCACAGGAGGTCTCGGCGGCCGCCCAGACGGCGCTGGACGGCGACCTCGACCCCGAAACTCTCGCCGACGATCTCGTCGAGCGCGGCGTGAACCCGGGAACGACCGCCGATCTCGTCGCCGCCGGGCTGTTCGTCGCGCTCGAACGCGGGCTCGACGTATGACCGAGTCGAACGAATCCGCGACCGAGAACGAGGCCGAGTGGCCCGTCGCGCTCCGGGGCGTGACCGAGGCCGTGGTGGCGACGCTCGGCCCCAACGGACTGTGGAACTTCGCGGCGCTCGGGCTCCACGCCGGCGATCCCGTGACCGCGCGCACGTGGGGCGCAACGCGGACCCGGCGCAACTTCCGCGAGGAGGGCGAAGGCGTCGTCCAGTTTCTCGCCGATCCGGTGGTGTTCGCCGAAAGCGCGCTCTCGATCCTCGAACGCTCTTCGTCCATCCATCCCGCGGCCGACGCGTGGGTCAGGGTCGCGGTCGAGCGGGTCGACGGTGGCGAGTCAGGGGGAACGTCGTGGGAAGAATGGGAACTCACCCCTACCGAGTCGCGCGTCGAAACCGAGCGCGTGCCGACCACCAACCGGGGCTACGGGGCGGTGATCGAAGCCACGGTCGCGGCCTCCAGGATTGATGTCGACACCTACGACACCGACGAACTCCGCGATCGCCTCGACTACTTTTCGGCAGTGGTCGACACCTGTGGCGGCGAGCGCGAACGCGAGGCGATGCGGATGGTTCGTGACCTCACAGCCTGGGACGGGAGCCGGGACGAAGCGGACGAGTGAGCGAGCGGGCGAGAGCGGGTCGTTTATACCCCACGGTCGACACCATCCGGCATGGCGATCAAACCGGCCTACATCAAGAAAACCGGCACACAGCTACTCGAACGGTATCCCGAGGCGTTCTCGACCGACTTCGAGCACAACAAAGAGAGCGTGACCGCGCTCACCAACGTGACCTCGAAGAACGTCCGCAACCGCATCGCGGGCTACGTCACCCGCAAGCAACAGAGCAACGCCGCGGCCTGAGTCGGGACTGAAACCCGGAACGTCTACACGACGCCGATCGCGCTCCCGACGCCGATACCGACGACACCGACGCGTTCTTACACGGTCGAACGGCGGTGTTTGTGCCGACCAGAACGGTTTTCACCCGCGCTTTCCCTACCCTCGGCAATGTCTTCCACACATGTCGGCGTTCTCGGAGCCACCGGGGCCGTCGGACAGCGGCTGATCCAGCTCCTCGATCCCCACCCCGAGTTCGAGATCGCGACCCTGACCGCAAGCGACGACAGCGCTGGCAAGTCCTACCGCGAGGCGGCGAAGTGGCGGATCGAGACACCGATCCCCGACGCCGTCGCAGACCTCACCGTCCAGGCGACCGATCCCGACGCCGTCCCCGACGACGTTGACCTCCTCTTCTCGTCGCTGCCCTCGTCGGTCGGCAAGCGAGTCGAACCAGGCTTCTGCGAGGCGGGCTACGTGGTCTCGTCGAACTCCTCGAACGCACGGATGGACAGTGATGTTCCGCTGACGATCCCGGAGGTCAACCACGACCATCTCGATCTCCTCGAGGTCCAGCGCGACGAGCGCGGCTGGGATGGGGCGCTCGTGAAGAACCCCAACTGCTCGACGATCACGATGGTCCCGACGCTCGCGGCGCTCGACGAGTTCGGCCTCTCGACTGTCCACGTCGCCACGATGCAGGCAGTCTCGGGCGCGGGCTACGCCGGCGTGAGTTCGATGGAGATCCTCGACAACGTACTCCCACATATCGGCGGCGAGGAGGAGAAAATGGAGACCGAGACCCGCAAACTCCTCGGTTCGTTCGACGGCGCGGCGATCGACGACCACGATGTCGACGTCGCGGCCTCGTGCAATCGCGTGCCGACGCTTGACGGTCACCTCGAAAACGCGTGGGCCGAAACCAGCGAAACCATCACCGCCGACGACGCGATGGCCGCGATGCGCGAGGCCCCCTCGCTTGACCTCCACAGCTCGCCCGATCAGCTCATCGAGGTCTTCGAGGACCCCAATCGTCCGCAGCCCCGCCTCGATCGGATGGTGGGCGGAGGGATGAGCGTCGCGGCGGGCGGCGTCCGCGAGACCAGCGATGGAGTGCAGTACAACTGTCTCGCGCACAACACCCTCCGTGGGGCGGCCGGCGCGAGCGTGCTCAACGGCGAGCTTCTCGTTGAAGACGGTTGGATCTGAGGCGTCGACGACGCTCGGAGCTGTTTTTAGACCACCTGATTCTTCAGCCCCTCGTACTCACCCGTGTCCTCGACCCGTCGGCAGTTCTCGGCCACGATGTCCGCGAGTCGCTCGTAGTATTCGGGTGTGTGGCCCGCGTTGTGTGGCGTGATGAGCACGTTCTCGAACCCCCACAGCGGATGGTCTTCCGGGAGGGGTTCGGGGTCGGTGACGTCGAGCCCTGCGCCGCCGATGGCGTTCGAACGCAGCGCCGACACCAGCGCGTCGGTGTCGATCACGGGTCCGCGCGCGACGTTCACCACGAACGCGTCGGGCGAGAGAGTGTCGAACTCCGCCGCACCGATCATCCCCTCGGTTTCGTCCGTCAGTGGGACCGCGAGGACGAGATAATCGGTGCGGGCGAGCGCGTCGTGGAGGTCGTCGGTCCCGAGGACTTCGTCGGTCGCCCCGCCCTTCTCTGGAGAGTGACGAACGCCGATGGTGTCGACATCGAACCCAGCGAGGCGCTCGACGACGCCGCCGCCGAGCGCGCCCAGGCCCACGATCGTGACCGTCGAGCCGGCGAGCTCGCGGGTCGGATAGGCACGCCACTCGCGGCGCTGCTGGCGTCGCCATCCCTCGTGGTGACGACGACAGAAGGTGAGGAGGAAGCCGAGGACGTGCTCGGCGATGTTCGTGCGGTGGACCCCGGAAGCGGTGGTTACGCTCACACCGTGCTCTTCGAACGCCGCCATCGGGAGGTGGCCGTAGCCGGCGTACAGGCACGCAAACAGCCGGAGATTCGTGGCGTGATCGAGCATGGACGGGTCCACGGTCGAGCCGGTGACGACCGTCGCGCGGGCGAGCAGATCACGCTCTTCGTCGGGCGTCGCGGCGCGTCGAACGTCGTACCCCGGCAGGCGCTCGCGGAGCGCCGCCGCGTACTCCGCCATCGGCATCCCGTGGACGCCCCGCCGGAGCACGGCGATGTCGGGGTTCGAATCAGCCACGATACCCGCCTCGTTGTCGATCGTCTCGGCACATGTGGTCCCATTCGACGGCACCTCGTATAAGTCCACTCGGGCTGGCGAGCACCGTCCCGACGCCGTTCGTCGTGGGCGAAAAACGGGCAGACCTTTATTCCCCGCGGTGTCCCGGTTTTTATGGAGCGGATCGACGTGGCGGTGGTCGGCGGAGGCCCGGCGGGGACGGCGGCGGCGTGGACGGCCGCGAGGCAGGGTGCCGACGCGGTCGTCTTCGAGAAGGGCGTCCCGCGGGCCGACCGCGACGGCCCAGGCCCCGACTCGACCGACGCCGCCGGCATGTTGGACTACTGGGTCGACCTGATGGATCTCCCCGAAGCGATCCCCGACGAGGTGATCCTGCGCGACCTCGACGGCGCGACCTTTGCGGGACCGAACGAACGTATGACGATCCGCGACACCGGAGTGGATGCGTCGTACCCCGAGTTCGGGTTCACCTTCCATCGCGCGCGCTTCGACGACTGGCTCCGCGGACGGGCCGAGAGCGCCGGTGCAGGCTACCGGGTCGGCACCGCGATCAAGGACGTCGCGATCGACCCGCGGGACGGCCATACGCTCACCCTGCGCGACGGCCACGAGATCGAAGCCGAGTATCTGATCCTCGCCGACGGACCACAGCGGACGATCACGCGCGGCGTTCTCTCCGAGTTCGTCGCCGAGGATCGTCTCGAAGACCTCGCCTCGAACCGCGCGAACCACATCGCCTACCAGGAGTATCGAGAGTTCCCATCCGAGCTGTTCGACGACAACCACATCAAATTCTGGTGGGGGGCGATGCCGGGCCACACCGCGTATCCGTGGGTGTTCCCGAACGACGGCACGGTGGCCCGTGTGGGGCTGACGATGCCGATCGGACTCGATCTCGACGACGTAAAAAACCGAGAGGCGTACCGACTCCTCCGACCCGACGACACGACCGTCCCCTCCGGCAAGGAGTACGTCCAACGACTCCTCGAAACCGAGTATCCCGACTACGACCTCGAAGACTTCCCGCTGGTCGAGGATCGCGGCAAGCGCGGCGGCGTCGAGTCCTACCCCATCTCCTCGACTCGACCGATCGACTCGCCCGTGGGCGCGAACGTCGCGATCGTCGGCGGCGCGATGGGCGCGACCTCGGCGTTCCACGAGGGCGGCGATCACGTCGCGGTTCGGACTGGGAAGATCGCGGGCGCGCTCGCGGGAGCGGGCGCACTCGGGGCGTACAACCGCGAGTGGAAGCGCGCGATCGGCGAGGAGGTCCGCCGGAACGTCGCGATGGCCGACGTCGTCCGCGGGTTCGAGCCCGACGACTGGGATCGGACGTTTCGGTCGATCGGTCGGATGCTCAAGGACGGTCGGTACAGCACGTACAGGACGCCACTGCTTGGCTCCGGCGGTTTCTCGGTGTTCACGCGCTACCAGCGTGCGAAGCTCGGCTACCGGAACGGTGGGTACGTCCAGCTCACCGAATCGGAGTACGCGATCTGAATCGGCGCAGACGCCGACCGTGTCGTGTGGCGACAGACTGTTGTTTTCCCGCTCGAATCGGCTGTATGAGCAGCGAGACGTTCGTCTCGGAGAGCCGGGTGTCGGGCAACCAGGCTTCGATTCCGGCCCCGATCCGCCGCGAGCTCGACATCGACGACGGTGATCTCGTGCGTTGGATCCACGAGGAGGACACCGTTCGCATCGAGGTCGTTCGCGAGACCGAGGGAACGTTCGCCGATTTCGAGGGCTACGAGGGCGAACCGACGGACGCTCCCGCCGAACGTGATGGCTGGGGCATCGAGTGACGCGCGCCTGTTCGATTCGTCGGTGCTGTTCGGTGCGGTCAACGCACGCGATGCGAACCACGATGTCGCGCTTCGTCTGGTGAAAGGCGTCGACGGCGGAACGCTCCCGGACGCCGTCGTCATCGAAAGCGTACTCGCGGAGACACTCAACGGGATCCACGGCCGTGTCTCCCACGAGGCGGCCGTCGATTTCCTCGACCGACTCGAAGCCAACGCTCGCTTTCACGTCGAACGCCGAGATGATCGCCAGCGTGAAGGCGCTATTCCGCACGAGAGAACGGCTGTCGTTCGTCGACGTGCTGATCGTTGCTGCCGCACGAACGGCCGGTATCGAGTACGTGTACTCGTTCGACGACGATTTCGACGGCGTGACGCGACTCGACATGCCCGCGAATCCGTACGATCCGAGGAGTAAGGTGTTAGTTCGTCCCGCCCGTAGCACTCGTGCGTGCCGTAGTCCCCGCCCGAGTACGTCCACGAGGACGCGATGACCGTGCGGCGAACCCCGGCGCGCAACACGGGTCGTGCTCTGCACGACCGAACGTGAAGTCGGCACGAGCCGGCGACACGGGTTGCGCTACGCGCAACCGACTGCGAGGCCGGCACCGCCGGCCGAGGATGGTCACCCACGACCCGCCCGGCATAGGGTTTACCGGCCGAGACGGCGCACTGCCTGCAATGACGCCGGCTGTTAGTGTTCCGGGCGACACCTTCATTCCCACGAGCAGCGTAGCGTCGTCTGAATGGATCGCAGCCGGTTCGTGACGCTCTCGATTCTCGCGTTCGGACTGATTCTCGTGAGTTTCGTGATCCTCGGTTTCAGCCGGCTCGTCCTCCCCTTCCGGACCGCGCGGCTGCTCGCCGGCCCCGTCGGCCTCGTCGCGTTCGGCCTCGTGTGTTATCTCCTCGTGCGAGCGGTGCTTTCGGCGCTCGGCCTCGTCGAGATCGAGGAGTGAGACCCCAAACCGTTTTCGCGCCGGCCGCAAACGCCCGGTATGGACGCCAACGCCGTCGCGGAGCTCGCGCCCGACGAGCGCCGCGCGCTGTTCGATCGCGACGCCGGGATCGCGGCGATCGAGTCCGACGTGGCTGACATCGTCGATCGCGTGCGCGAGGAGGGCGACGTCGCGCTCCGAGAGTACGCCGAGGAGTTCGACGATACCACTGTGGGCTCGCTCGACGTGACCGATGCGGCCGAACGCGCGTACGACGAGATCGACGACGATCTCCGGGACGCGATCGAGACCGCCGCTGCCAACATCCGAGAGTTTCACGAGCGGCAGATCCCTGCGGACTGGCGCGAGTCGTTCGACGGACGCGAACTCGGCCGGCGCTACCGTCCGATCGAGCGGGTCGGCGCGTACGTCCCAGGTGGGTCGGCGGCGTACCCCTCCAGCGCGCTGATGACCGTCGTTCCGGCGAAGGTCGCGGGCGTCGAACAGGTCGCGGTGGCGACGCCGCCCGCCGATGAAATCAACCCCGCGACGCTCGCGGCACTCCACGTCGCGGGCGCGGACGCGATCTATCAGGCCGGCGGCGCGCAGGCGATCGCGGCGCTCGCGTACGGCACAGAGACCGTTCCCCGAGTCCAGAAGATCGTCGGCCCCGGCAATCGGTGGGTGACGGCCGCGAAAGCCGCCGTCAGGAACGACTGTGAGATCGACTTTCTCGCGGGCCCGAGCGAGATCTGCGTGCTCGCTGACGAGACCGCCGACCCACGGTTCGTCGCGAGCGACCTGCTCGCCCAGGCCGAACACGACCCGAACGCGTCGGTCGTCGTGGTCACCGACGACGAAGCGCTCGCGAGGCGGATCGTCGCCGAGGTCGAGGATCGTCTCGCGGGCCGCGAGCGCGAGGACACCATCCGTGAGGCGCTCGAAAACGACGCCAGCGGCGTGTTCCACGCGCGCTCGATGTCCGAGGCCGTGCTGTTCTGTGAGGAGTACGCCGCCGAGCATCTCTCGATTCAGGCCGCCGAGGACGAGGCGCTGCTCGATCGTATCCCGAGCGCGGGGAGTGCGTTTCTCGGCCCCCACTCACCGGTGGCGGCCGGCGATTACGCCGCCGGGCCGAACCACGTCCTCCCGACGGGCGGCCACGCGAAGGTCGCCGGCGGCCTCTCGGTCGACAGCTTCCTCCGCTCGACGACGGTTCAGCGGCTCGATTCGGATGCACTCGACGCGATCGGCGACACCGTGACGACGCTCGCTGCGGCGGAAGGGCTGGAGGCACACGCCGAGAGTGTCGCGCTCAGGCTCCGCGAGTCCGAGAACGCCGCCCGAGACCCCGATCAGCTTCGTGAATAGCTGACCACCACGAATCCGCAAGGCGTACGGTTAGATAGCTGCGCTTCGTACGTTCATACGTGTCGAACGAAGAACGAATACAGGTGGCTGTCAGTCCCGAAACCGCCGACAAACTCGCGGTCCTCGCCGAACAACACGATTTCGAGACGCGTGGCGACGCCGTCGGCTACGCGGTCAACCGCATCCTCATCGACGACGAGATCGACTACTGACCCGGGCAGCCATCGCGGCACGCCCCACACCGGCGCTTCGATTCGGTTCGATCGACGATCGGCTCTTTCTCCCGGTCTTCGATGGTGCGGTTGGCGCGCGGGAGTGCGCCGGAGGCGCGCGACCCGCGCGAGGGATGACTGAGCGACCGGAATGAGCGAGTGGGTGTTTTCAGTCCACCGGAAGACGCGAAGCGTCTTCCGAGCTCTGTCTCGTGGTTCGAAAGGCGCGGAGCGCCTTTCGTCACTGAGCGGGAACGAAGTTCCCGCGAGATCGTCGGGCGGCGAAGCCGCCCGACTGCATGCGATTCCGAAGGAATCGCACTGTCCAAAAGAGCTGTCGGCTCTTTTGACGATGCCGAGACGGCGACAGCGAGGCGCGGAGCGCCTCGGGCCGTTCGCGCGGCAGAGCCGCGCGAAGAAGCCGTCTCATAGCACAGTAAAAAGTGGTGGGTCAGCGGCCAGCGCTGACGTACGCCATCGGCGCGATCATCAGGAGTCCGATGCCGAGGTAGAGATAGGTGCCCGGTCCGTCGATGCTCGGGACCAGCATGAACAGGAGCCCAAAGGTCATGGTTTGGAGCGCGATGATCTTCAGCGACCGCTGGGTGAGCGCGGCGAGGGTCGCAAGCACGAAAACGAGCAGCAACACCTGGCCCAGATTATACTGGAGCAGGAAGTTATCGATCACCTGCAGCGGGAGCGCGAACATCCTCAGCAAAACGTCGGCGGGTCGCCGGCTTCAAGCTTACGAGTCGGGGCGAGCGTTGGCGGGTCGCCGAGCGGCGCCGGAGATGGCTATCCGGCCGGCCCTGAGAGATCGAGCGGCCGAATCCAGCGATACCAGACCACGAGCGCCATCGTGAGGTAGCCGACGGCCCAAACGACCATGCCGGCCGTGTCGAACCCGGCGGTCGAAAGCGCGTAGTCAGCCACCCCGGGAACGACCACGCCGGCGGCGAGCACAGCCCCGAGCAGCACGCGTTCGTCGACCGTCATGGACGGAACGTCCTCGCTCGGCGGCATCGGTGATCGATCATGCGCTCGGCTACGGTCTCGACCGGCCTCAATGACTCGGTTCGGCGCATGTCGTTGTCGAAACCCAGCCCAGTTCGACGCCGGCTTCCGTCCGACTGATACCCGTGGTCAATATATCCCAGTAGTGTGTCCACACAAAGCTTATTATCGCGTGGGACAGAGTAACAGACGGAGCGAGGCGAGCTCCACGGAACAGCAGGGTCCGTTGCGTGGCATCACCTGTAACCTATCCCTGCTGTCTTTTTCCGACGGACTGGCTGGCGAGCTGCGGCTCGCAAAGCAGGAAGTCGCTCGTCAACCACTACCAACTGTCGTTTCACGAGGCACTATATCGCATGCTTCGCCGTCAGAAAACCCATCCAAGCGGGTTTGAACCGGAGTCAGACGTTCCGACTCACTCCGTTCGTCGATTCGCGCACAAAAATGGGCCAACGCGGATTTGAACCGCGGACCTCCCGGTTATCAGCCGAGCGCTCAACCTAACTGAGCTATTGGCCCGGACATTCCGGAGTTGCGCCGTACTGCATGTAAGGGTTTCTCTTCGCGACGCGCCGAAACCCCAGCGAAACTACTCGTGGCCCGGTTCGGGATCGTCGCGTCCGCCATCGACGTCGTAAATGTCAGAATCGTCGGTGTCGGTCCCGCCGGGAAATCCACCGACGTAGACGCCACCGGAGGCCATGCCGCCGGTTTTGCGATCGATGTAGGGGACGACGAGCCAGCGTTTGATCGCCGAGCGGATCGGCCAGCGCGTCACCGGCACGGTGAGGAGGAGTCCCACGGCGTCGGTGACGAGCCCCGGCGTGAGCAAGAACGCGCCGGCGGCGATCAGGAGGCCGCCGTCGAGGAGCTCGTCGCCGGGAAGCTGGCCATGCTCAACCCGTTGTTGTATCTTCCGGGCCGTGTGGCGACCTTCGGCGCGCACGAGGAGCATCCCGATCAGCGCCGTGAGCACCACCAGCGCCACGGTCTGGATCGCGCCGATCCATCCCGCCACCGCGACGAGCAACACGGCGTCGAACAGGGGGATGAGGAGAAGCAGCCCGATGATCCGGAGCACCATACCCTGACTACCTGTTCCGCACGCAAAACCCTTTATCCTCCGACGGGTTCGGAGTCCGAAGCGCTTTGGCCGGTCCGCCGAAGGGAAGACATGGACGCTGGCGCAGTCGATACGCTGGTCGAGTGGCGCGAGTGGGGCGACGCGGCGTTCGCCGAGGCCCGCGAGCGCGACGCGCCGATTCTCTGCAACCTGCGCGCCCACTGGTGTCGAGAGTGCCGCGAGATGGACCGGACCGCGTACGCCTCGCCGACCGTGGCGGCCAATCTGAACGACGGGTTCGTTCCGGTTCGCGTCGACGTCGATCGACGGCCCCGGATTCGGGACCGCTACAACATGGGCGGGTTCCCCTCGACGGTGTTCCTCACTCCCGCTGGAGAGCTCATCACTGGCGCGACGTATCTCGGCACTGACGGGCTCCGTCAGGTGTTAGAACGCGTGCGGGCGGCGTGGAACGAGAACGGCGAGGAATCGGGACGGATCCCGCGCGAACTCCGCGACGCCGACCCACCGGCGGGCGAGCTCACTCCGGCGATCGAGGCCCACATGGAACGCGAGATCGAAGCGGCGTTCGACGAGGAGTTCGGCGGGTGGGGCACGGGACCGAAGTTCCCGCTCGCACCCGCGATCGAGTTCGCGCTCGGCCGCGATCCCGACCGGGCGTTCCGGACGCTCGAAGCGATCCGGACCCACCTCCACGACACCTACGCCGGCGGCTTCTTTCGGTACGCGGTCGAACGCGACTGGGGCGAGCGCCAGACCGAGAAGACCCTCGACACCAACGCCGGGCTCTGCCGAGCGTTCGCCGCGGCGGCACGCTACGACGACGAGTACGCCGCACCCGCCGAGCGTACGGCGGAGTTCCTCACGACGACTCTCGCGAGCGGCGACGGGTTCGCGACGAGTCAGGCGGGCGACGAGGCGTACTACGGCCTCCCACCGAGCGACCGCGAGGCCGCAGACGCACCCCCGATCGGCGATACCGTGCTCGCCGGGGCGAACGGGCTCGCGATCGACGCACTCCTCGAAACGCACGCCGTCACCGGCCACGAAGGCGCGCGTCGCGGGGCCGAGCGCGCGCTCGAACACCTCCTCGATACCCTCGTCGACGACGGTCGAGTGTGCCACTACCGCGACGGCGACACGGCCGGTCCCCACGGACTGCTCGCCGATCAGGCCCGCGTCCTCGGCGCACTCACGAGTGCCGTTCAGGTGCTCGACGACGACTGGCTCGCACCCGCAGAGCGGATCGCGGAGTACACGATCACGGAACGCCGCGAGGGTGATTCGTTTCTCGACGGGCCCGAAGACGGAGCGGGCCTGCTCTCGCGCCCGCTGCGACCGCTCGGGACGAACGTCGCGATCGCGGACGCGCTGTACGAGCTGGGCGTGCTGACCGGTGAGGAGCGCTACCAGCGGGTTGGGCGCGAGACGCTCGCGGCCTTCGCGGGCGCACACGATCGCCTCGGAATCGAGGTCGCGGGCTACGCGTCCACCGCAGCGCGGCTGCTCTCGGGAACGACGATCGCAGTCGCCGCACCGGTCGACTCGCCCCTCCACCGCGCCGCCCTCGACGTCCCGGACCACGGGGCGGTCGTGGTCCCCGACGCCGACGGCGAGTCGGACACCGCACGAGTCACCATCGACGGTAAATCGACGGTCGTCTCCACTCCGTCGGCGCTTCGTGAGTACGTCGCCGGCGAGTGATTCGGTACTATCGAGTCAGGACGACGACTGCTCGTCGAGGATCGTTTCGCTTCCTACCCACTCGTCGGCGAGGATACCGTAGTGCTCCGTATCGTGGTGCTCGCCCTTTCGGAAAACGTGCTCGCGGTAGGTACCCTCGTGGGAGAAGCCGAGCCGGCCGAGGAGTGCCTGGGAGTCCTCGTTGTAGTCGATAGTCCACGCGACGAGGTGGTTGAGCCCGAGCGTGTCGAAGGCGTGATCGATCACGAGCGCGACGGCTTCGGTCGCGTAGCCCTCGCCGTGGAACTCTGGTAGAAGCCAGTACGCGAGCGTAGCGTTTTCTCGGTGGACATCGAAGAGAGTCACTGTGCCGACCGGTTCCTCGTCTACACAGACGAAAAGCAGGGCGGTGTCGTCATTGTCCTCCACGGGCTCTTCGATGAACTCTTCGACCTGCCCCCGAGTCGACGGGGAGCGAAACAACAGCCCTTCGCGGAGGTCGGGGTCGTTGCGCGCCTGCTGGAGGAGGTCAATGTCTTCATCTTCGCTTTCGACGGTGCGGAGGGTCACGCGTTCGCCGCGGAGAAAGACTTTGCCGGGCATAGGAGGGGGTCGCCGCCCCGACACAAATGACTGCTGGCTATCCAGCGCTCACAGCCGTCACGACCGCGAGAGCAGCGTTTTCAGGCTCTCTGGCGAGAACAGCGTCGTTGGCTTGTCCATATGAACGCCGATCTTCCCGGAAAGAGCAGAGAGACCGGCGTTCTGGAGGGGCTTCGGGAGCGAGTACGCCCGACGAACCCAGTGCCCGAGCCGGATTTCACGCGCGAGGTCGTCGCGCCACGCCGTCTCGTAGTCGGCGAGCGATCCCGGACTTCGGGGATCGATCTCGCGGGCGGCGTGGTCGGCCGCGGTCATCCCATACACGATGCCGCCGCCGGTGAACGGTTTGGTCTGGGCGGCGGCGTCGCCGATCAGAAAGGAGCGGTAGCCGGTGACGCGGTCGGGTGGCCCGATCGGGATCATCCCGGCACACGTCTCGCCGGTCTCGATTCCATAGTCGGCGGTGAACGTCTCGAAAAGTCCGGTGGCGTTCTCGCCGGGCGCGGCCGCGAGACCGTACTCGACCCCCGCCTCGGCTCGGGGAATGCGCCACGCGAAGAACTCGGGTACTGAAAGGTGGACATCGACGTGTGCGCCGGGATCGTTTTCGTCGGAGAACGCGAGCACGCCCTGGAGTTTCTCGCCGGGTTCGGGCAGGTCGAGTTCGCGCCGGACCCGCGACACCGGGCCGTCACAGCCCGCCACCATCCGCGCGTCGAAGGTTTGCTTGCCGTCGGGCGTTCTGGCGGTTACCGCGACACGATCGGCGTGCTCCTCGACGCCGATCACGCTGTGATGCTCTCTGAGATCGGCACCCGCCTCGCGGGCCGCCCGCGCGAGCGTCCGGTCGAGTTCGACCCGGTCGATGACATTTGAAATAGTTTCGTCCTTGTAGAACCGATGTGCGCGCTCGCCGGGGCCGCCGGCGTGAAAGCGTGCGCCCGAGATCTCGTTCTGGAGGAGGTCCGCGCGCGCGCCATCGGGTGTGAATTCCCAGACATCGGTGCTGACGTGGCCCGAACACGCGAGCGGCGTGCCGACTTCGCCGCGTTCGAGGACGAGGACGTCGTGGCCCGCCGCGGCGGCCTGGCGGGAGAAGCGCGACCCGGCCGGCCCGGCACCCACGACGACGAAATCGTACATTGTGTGGGGGTATCCGGGGTTCGGCCAAGTATTTTCCTTCTCGTTCCGATCAGCATCTGCCGCTCACGCCGACCTCGAAGGAAGGTGGCCAGATCAGTCGGCGAGAATTTGCTTAGCAGCCAATGGCCCGTTCTAAGACATGATATTGAGTACGCTCTTGTGAAGGAGATCATTGGTAGAGTAGCTGTAGCGGAGAAAGCGTAGGGTGACGCTTCCGCGTCACCCAGTAAGATGTTCCCATTTGCTACACTGAGTTCGGAAACGAGCGCTGCGGACCTGCTAGAGCAAGTCCGCTGGCGCGATGAACTCCAGTGCCCGTGCTGCCGATCCTCGTTGGTGGTCAAGTACGGCAGCTACAGAGCTTTTCAACGGTATCTCTGTAAGGATTGTAACCACACGTTCAACGACAAGACCGACGCGATCTTCGTGCACACGAAGATCGCGCTCAACGAGTGACTTTTTGCGATCTACACGTTCGTCCGGTTCAACACCGGTATCCACCAACTTACCGCCGAACTCGATCTCTCGTATAAGACGCCTCACCGGCGCGTCGAGCGTTTCACCAAAGCGCTCGACACGCCGTCGAGCGAGCTGTACGGTCCCGTCGAGATCGACGAACTGTACGTTTCGGCCGGGCTGAAGGGCTGCGAACGCAACGGCCCGTCACGCCCGCGAGGCCTTCTCCACGCGCGGGCGTGGAACCGTCCTGCGTTCCTCTGGATCGGTTTGCACGAAGACAGGCGGACGACCCGCCGTGTGGGTTGGCTCCGTTCAGAGGTTTCCGTTGATGACGTCCGCAACGCGCTGGCGTTCGAACAGCCTGAGTGACTCCTTGTGTAGCGTCGCCATTCCATCCCACTCGCCGAAGGCATCGGGGTAGAACTGTCTCGCAGCCGCTTCCGTCTGGAAGAAGTTGACAACTGGTCCTTGGTAGGAGCTGCCACCGCGGTAGAGGCGGTCGTTTTGGACGGCGGACAGCTGGCTGCCGACCGGGTTCTCGCGCATCGTCTCCAACCGGGAATCGAACTCAGCCGCCGAAACGTGCGAGAAGCCGTACTGAAATACGATGGCGTCGGGATCGACTTCGAGCAGTTGCTCGTAGTCGAACTCGCCGTAGCCTCCCTCGATGTGATCGTCGAAGGCTCCGCGCATTCCGAGATCGCGGTACTGCTTGTGGTTGTTCCCCTCTTGGACGGGATAGACGTAGAACACGCCGTTCTCGAAATCGGAGTTGACAGACACGAGGCCGACAGTCGGTCGGTCCGTTGAGGGCGGCAGCGTCTCCTCGATGGTCGCCAGCATGTCGTTGTGGATGGATGCAAATGCCTCGTACCGCTCTCGCTCGTCGAAGGCGTCTGCGACGATCTCGAAGGCCTCGTACAACGAGTAGTACTGGTAGTCATGCCAGTCGTCGCCACGTCGCCGGATGTAGTTACCGAGGAACGGACCGACGCCAGTGGCGATTTCTTCGATGTCGTCCTCACCCCAGTCATCAGCTAACACGCCGATCCAGTTGGGATCGAGCAGGTGGACATCAGCGTCCAGCTCGTAGAATATTTCCTTGTCAAACTCGCCGCCACCGGAGATCGGCGAGACATTCTCGAAGGAAACGTCGACATCTGGCAGCGCGTCGTAGAACACGGTCGTCATGCCACCGGGGTCCCACAACCCCCGTAGGCCGTCGGCCTTTCCCAGGGCGATTCCCATGTCGCCGTACGTACTGAGGTAGCTCACCCAGCTCTCGGGCGGCTCGTCGAACTCGACGGTTCCCATCGGTGCCATCGTCACCGAATACGAGTTCCCCGTACTGCCGGCCGTCGTGTTTCCACCTTCCGAGCCAGTCGAGCTGGTGGTTTCGTTCCCGGTGGTCCCATTTCTGCTGCTTGAGTTTGTCGTCCCGTTGGCTCCGCTGGAACCACTGCTCCCGGTACACCCCGCGAGCAGGCCGCCACCGACGACTGCTCCACCGTACTTCACGTACTCGCGCCGTGTCGATCCCTCATGCTCCGTGGACTCGGGGTTCATAGAAATTAGGCCAGCCTAAAGTAGTATAACTATTCCGATCTCCGATCGACTGGAGACATCGAAAGTGTGCTTGCTGTAACGAACCCGATAGCAAACAGTGCCGCGAGAACACTCGAATCAGAGGGTGTCCTGATCGAGACAACTGGGCAAGAACGATATCAAGAGTTCGATGCCGTCGAAGTGCTCGAGGTACTCAACAGATCACCCGACGAGCTGCCGGCTCCGAGCGAGTTGATGGCGAGTACGGGCCCACAACTGGAACTGATAGACGGGGATACGGGTTCACTGCACCACTTCCGTCACAATCAGACCGCTTGGTGGCGTTCCGCATGGCTCTGCATCGACCAATCCGTCAGTATTGCTTCCTCACCGATACCCCTCGGTGAGGCGTTCGACGTATTTGGCGATCACGTCGACTTCGAGATTGACCGGGTCGCCGGGCGCTTTCTCGCTCAGCGTCGTCAGGTCGTAGGTGGCTGGGATCACGGCCACGGTGAACGAATCCGGGCGGAGGTCGGCGACCGTGAGACTGATCCCATCGACGGTGATCGATCCCTTCTCGACGACGTAGCGCGCGACCGATTCGGGCAGCGAGAACGCGAACTCCCAGTCGTCGTCGATCCGTTCGACACCGCGGAGTTCGGCGGTCGCATCGACGTGACCTTGGACGAAGTGGCCGTCGAACCGGCCGTCGGCGGGCAGCGCCCGTTCGATGTTGACCACGTCGCCGACTCCGATCGTCGCAAGCGTCGTGCGTTCTATGGTCTCGGTCGAGCAGAACAGTTCGAACGACCCTGAATCGTGGTCCTCGACGGTGAGACAGGTCCCGTCGATCGCGATGCTCTGGCCGTGTGCGAGGTCGTCGAGATCGGCCCCGATCCGAACACGTCGGCCGCCGTCCTCGTCGATGACGTCGCGGACCTCGCCGGTGGTTTCGACGATCCCGGTGAACATGGCCGGCGATAGGTGTGGTCGCGGGATGAGGCTACCGCTCGACGGTCGCAGTCCTCGTTCGACGGTATCCTCGTTCGACGATGTTCGGGTCGCGAAACGGGGTTCGCACGGGAGCCACGTCGCTTATAACCGATGGGTGCCTGTTGTGGGCCATGTCTACTGACACGCACGTGACCCGGCTGTTCGGCGGACCGGGGAGCGGGAAGACCACGGCGCTGCTCGACCGCGTCGAGGACATCCTCGACGAGTCGGGCACCACGGTCGACGACGTGCTCGTGGTATCGTACACCCGGGCGGCGGCCGCCGAGATCCGCGAACGCCTCGCCGAACGCCTCGACGCCAGCCCGCGATCGCTCAAGGGCAACGTCTGTACGATGCACGCGAAGGCGTACGAGCTCCTCGATCTCTCGCGCGGGGACGTTGTCGGCGAATCCGACAAGAAGGAGTTCTGTGAGGAGTACGGCATCGAGTTCGAGGACGAGTACGAGGGGTCACGCCGACGGAGCGCGCGCTCGACCACCATCGGCAACAAGGCCATCGCCACGAGCCAGTGGCTCCAGCGCACCACCCGAGAGGTCGCCGACTGGTACGACGTCCCCTTCCAGTGGAACGACGAGGAGGTGCGCCTCCCACCCGAGATCGACGACAACGCCCAGCAGGGCAACAAGTACACGCCGACGTGGCCGAGCGACGACGATCGCATCGACATTCCGGAAGCGATCCGAGCGTGGCGGTCGTACAAGGGCGAGCACGGGCTGACGGGGTTCGCGGACATGCTCGAACGCGTCCACCAGCGCTCGCTCCTGCCGTCGGTCGAGTACCTCGTGATCGACGAGTTTCAGGACATCACGACGCTCCAGCACGAGGTGTACGAGGCGTGGAAGCCCCACGTCGAGCGCGCGCTGATCGCTGGCGACGACGACCAGGTGGTGTACGCGTGGCAGGGCGCGGACCCACAGCTCCTGCTCGACGAGGTGGGAGAAGACGTGATCCTCGACAACTCCTACCGGCTGCCGTCGCGCGTACTGAACGTCGTGAACCGCGAGGTGCGTCACATCGAGCAGCGCCAGGAGAAGAACCTCCGACCCAGAACGGAAGGCGGAACGGTCGAGGCGGTCCACAGCCCGTCGATGCTCGATCTCGTTCGGAACGTCCGATCGACGGTCGAGAACACCGACGAAACCATGATGATCCTCTTTCGAGCGCGCTACCAGCTGTTCCGGTTCATGGACGAGTTCATCGACGACGGAATTCCCTTCCAGGCGCTCACCGACCAGCGGATGTGGACCGATCGGCTCGACGACTACGTCGGCGCGATCGAGCGGGTCGACGAGGGCGAGCCCATCACGGGGCTCGAAGCCCGTCGATTGGCCGACATGCTCGCCGACACCGCCTTCGGAACCAACCACCGCGACGCCCTCTACGACGCGCTCGACGACGAGCAGGAGGCGGCGGGCGTCGAGGACGTCGCCGAACTCACGATCGATCCAGGACTCGTCGAGGAGCACGTCCCGTTCATGCCCGGACCGGCATCGGCCGACGACATGCTTCGGAAGGTCTCCCAGTTCCAGACGCAGTCGGTCGGGGCGTACTTCGGCGGGGAGTATCAGGACGTCGACCGCGACCGCGTTCGTGTCGGCACCATCCACTCCGCGAAGGGTCGCGAGGCCGATCACGTGTTCGTCGCGACCGACCTCACGGAGAAAGTCGTCGAGCAGATGGCGGCCTCGGTCGACGACGACGTCGCGATCCCCGGCGACGAGCCGTTCACCAAGAACACCGATCCAGTACCGATGCTGACCGACAACGAGCGTCGGGTGTTCTACGTCGGGATGAGCCGCGCGCGCGAGCGCCTCGTCCTGCTCGAAGACCTCATCGGCGGCGCGCCAACGCTCCCGATCGACGTGCTGCTCGACAACCGGCCTTCTGGTGTCACGGTTGAGGACGTGCTCAGCGAGACCGAGGCCCCCGCTGCGGATTAGTTCCGCTCGTCCTCGCCGGGGTCTTTCGCGATCGTGTCGACGGTCCGCTCGGCTGCCATCATGGGAAGATCGTCCGGCGTGGTGACGTAGGTTTTGACCACGAACATCAACACCGCGACGGCGATCATCGCGATGCCCGACAGGGTCTGTCCCTGGGCCAGAAAGAGCGTGCCGAGCACCGCCACCGGCAGCGCGAGCACGAGCGTCACGACGGTTCCGAACGTGCTGATGATGCCCATGTCTCGCCGTGAGAGACGGACTGACTTACGGGCTTCGTCGCGTCGTCGAACGGTCGGATTCCAGAATCAGGCCGATCGCGGCGTCCAGCCACACACCGTACAGGTGGTCGCGTCGGCCTCGTGAAGCCCACCGCAGTCCGGGCACTGCTTTTTGTTGTAGCTCTCTCCCCATCCCGGCGACCCGGTTTCGTGGCCGCGCTGCGCGAGGAACTCGTCGACGTCAGCGTCGGCATCGTTGGGTGCGGTCGCCATACATGATACGGTATGACGCACCACTCATATAGCTCTGGTGGTCGGTGCTAACGCTTATCGCGAACGGTGTGACAGAGTGGGACGATGACGGACAGTAGCGGAGGTCGAGAACGGTAGAGCAGTCCGACCGAAATCGGGTCAGAAGTGGACTTCTGCTGCCTCGCTGGCCTACAGATCGTACAGCGCGCCGTACTTCGCCCTGGCGTGATCGAGGAAGTAATCGGCGGTGAACGCCTCGCCGGTGGCCTCCTCGATCAGGTCGGGGGTGGTGTAGCGCTGGCCGTGGCTGTGGACGTTCGCGGTGAGCCAGTCGTGGAGCGCGTCGAACTCACCGCTCTCGATGTCGCCGTCGAGATCGTCGATCTCCTCGTCGGCGCTCGCGTAGAGCTGCGCGGCAAGCACGCTGCCAAGCGAGTAGGTGGGGAAGTAGCCAAAGGAGCCGTGCGACCAGTGGATGTCCTGGAGACAGCCCTCCGCATCGGTGTCGGGACGAACGCCGAGATACTCGTCCATCTTGTCGTTCCAGACCTGGGGCACATCGCGCACGTCGAGATCGCCCTCGATGAGCGCGCGTTCGATCTCGAACCGGAGCACGATATGCATGTGATAGGTGAGTTCGTCCGCCTCGACGCGAATGAGGTTGTCGTCGTACACGCGGTTCGCGGCCTCGTAGGCGTCCCGCGCGGTGACATCGTCGAGCCCCGCAAAGCGCTCTTTGACTTTCGGCAAGAAGAGCGACCAGAACGGCTGCGATCGGCCGACGTGGTTCTCCCAGAGCCGCGACTGGGATTCGTGGACCGTGAGGTTCCGACTCTCGCCGAGCGGACTTCCGTACTCCTCGTCGGGCAGCCCGAGGGTGTAGGTCGCGTGGCCGAACTCGTGGACCGTGCTCGTGAGCGCGCCGAGCGGGTCCTCCTCGTCGAAGCGCGTCGTCACGCGGGCGTCGAACTGCGTGCCGGTCGAGAACGGATGCGGCGCGGTGTCGAGACGGCCCCGCTCCCAGTCATAGCCGAGGGTGTCGAGCGCGTCGCGCGCAAGCGTCTCCTGGGCTGTCTCTTATACACATCTCTGAGCGGGCTGGC